>DBKS01000029.1:11257-13842 GCA_002298605.1 Bifidobacterium sp. UBA744
ACCATTGTCGGAGCCTGCAATGTGCTCAGGGATGCCGGTGCCAAGTCCGTGACCGTCGTCGCCACGCATGGCGTGTTCTCCGGACCTGCCGTGGAGCGGCTGCGCAACTGCGGCGCCCGCGAGGTCGTGGTTACCGATACCGTGCCGATTCCCGAGGAGAAACGCTGGGACGGCCTGACCGTACTGTCGATCGCTCCGTTGCTGGCCAGCGCCATTCGCGCAATTTTCGAAGACGGCTCGGTGGCTGAGTTGTTCGACACGTACCCCGAGCATCACGGTCAGGGATTCCTGTTCGCCTGATGCTGTGACGGTGCGAACGCACCGTATGCGATCTATGCGGGTTCCGACGAGTTCGGAACCCGTTTTTTTGATGCGCGGGAAGGATGCCTTACCACGGTTTTCGAGCGAAAACAAGTCTTGTGTCCTATGAATTTTTCTACTAGATAGTGGAACCATGACTGTTTTGAATAAGCATGGTGCAACCGGCTCCGATTGTCCGGGGAAAGATGATGTGCCGTCGATGACGCTTCGCGACTGCCCGCTTGGCGAGCCCGTTCTCATCGACGCGATCGATTTGGACGAACGGCACCGTTTCCGTCTGCGGGAGATCGGGCTGGCTCCCGGCACAAGCCTCAAGGTGACGCAGCATGGCATATTCGGGGGGCGCGTCGTGGCGCGCAATAGCGAACGCATCGCCCTGGACGGCGGCACCGCCCGTTCCATCCGCGTACGTGCGACGCGCAGCCGGACGGCCCGCCCCACGGAAGTCGAAACGCCATCCGATCCCGCCAGCGCAACCAATCAGAAAGCCGACGAACGATGAGTATGAAATGTCGATGCCAGACCTGTGACAAGACGGATCGGACCATTCCCGCGTCCCAGCGGGCATGCTGCGACGGACATCCCCGGCAGATCCACGACGATGCGGATTGCTGCGAACAACGCCGCGGATTCGCCGCGCTTTTCGACAAGCGGCCTTCCGCACCGGTTCGATTCGACGGGCGCACGGATCGTTCCGTCATTGACTTGTCCGCCATACGCCGCGCCGTCCGCCGTTCCGAAGCGTCAGCCGAAGACGGGCACGCCGCTGATTCGGTCAGGCGCGTCGTCTTCGTCGGCAATCCCAATGTCGGCAAATCCTCGCTGTTCAACGTGCTGCTCGGGGCGAAAACCCGAACGATGAACGCGCCGGGTACAACAGTTTCGATCACAAGCGGCCAATACCGGCACAATGGCCCCGACGGTCCCGAGGACTGGCTGTTCGTGGACACCCCGGGCACCTATTCGCTGTCCCCGATGAGTCCCGACGAACAGGTCGCCATGGATGCGTTGACCGGGGCCGACGGCATGCCTGTTCCAGATCTGGCCGTCGTGGTGCTCGATGCCACCGCCATGTCGCGTTCGCTGTACCTGCTGTCCATGGTGGCGGAACTCGGTCTGCCCACCGTGGTCGTCCTCACTATGAACGATCTGGCCGCGCGTCGCGGATGTCGTATAGCGCCGGAACGGCTTTCGAATCTGCTTGGCGGCATGCCGGTGGTTTCCGTCGACGGGCGTACCGGCGAGGGGAAGGAACAGCTCGCCGACTCCATCCGGAATGGATTCTCCGGTACTCCGCTGCCGGAGGGGTTGCAGCTGCCGTCCGAGGATGTCGTCGACGCTCGCGCATGGTCCGAATCACGCGCCGACGCGCGATTCGACTGGACCGCGCGCATACTGCGCGAACTTGACCTGCAGGCGACGGACAAACCGACCTGGTCCGACCGGGTCGATCGTGTGCTGCTGCATCCTGTGTTCGGCATCGTGGCGTTCCTGGCGGTGATGTATACGGTGTTCCAGGCGACCACCACGCTGGCCGGGCCGATGCAGGACTGGTTCGACGTGACGGTGAGGGAGTGGTGCACCGAGGGCATCGACTGGCTGTTCGCGCTGTTCGGCCCGTCCGCGGCCGACGGCTGGGTGCATTCGCTGCTGGTGGACGGTGTATTGGACGGCGTCATTACCGTGCTCACCTTCATCCCGGTGATGGGCATCATGTTCCTGCTGTTGTCGATGCTGGAGGATTCGGGCTATCTGGCTCGTGCCGCATTCGTCATGGATCGCGCGATGCGCGCGCTGGGACTGGACGGTCGCGCATTCCTGCCGATCGTCGTCGGGTTCGGATGCAATCTGCCCGCGTTGGCGGCCACGCGCACGCTGCCGGATTCGCGTCAGCGCGTGCTGACGGGCATGCTCATCCCCTTCGCGTCATGTTCGGCGCGTCTGACGGTGTTTCTGGTGCTCGCCCACGCCTTCTTCCCGGAGCAGGCCGGTCTCGTCGTGTTCCTTATGTATGTGGCGTCCGTGGTACTCATCCTGATGGTCGGCGTGCTGCTCAGACACACTATGTTCCGTGGGATCAAGCCGGAGCCGCTGATGCTCGCGCTGCCTGCGTACCAGTGCCCGCGCGCCGTGCAGTTGGTTCGTTCCGTGGTGGTTCGCCTGTGGCAGTTCATCCGCGGCGCCAGCGTGATCATCATTTCGATGATCGTGGCGCTGTGGCTGCTGCAGGGCATTCCGATGACGGCGAACGCCGGCGGCTTCGC
>DBKS01000029.1:13992-20713 GCA_002298605.1 Bifidobacterium sp. UBA744
TCGATGTCGCAGTCCTATCATGTCGACGAGCCGGATGATTCCGGCGAGGACGTGAACGAGGGGACCTTTGGACAGAAGCTTCGCGCCTCGTTCGACGAGGCGTCGGATGGTCATGGCCAGGCGGCGTCCATCGCGTTCCTGCTCTTCACGCTCGCCTACACGCCGTGTCTGGCGACGGTCGCTGAGTTGAGACGGCAGTACGGCACCAAGGTTGCGGGCCAGTCGGTGGCGCTCAGCCTGGCAGTGGCGTACGTGCTGGCCGTCGTCGCCTTCCAGCTGTTGCGATTGGTGCTGTGAATGGCGTGGCATGGTTCGGGCGCGTTGGGGTGGCGGCGCACCGGGAGTTGGCGTGGGGCGCGGCGCCCGTCGAGGCGCGGCGTCGCTTCCTCCGGGGACATCGTCGTGGACGTGGTTGGCGATTTGGATGCCGGACTGTCGGTGCGGGCGATTGCCGAGCGTCGTCATCTGCCGGTCGATTTCATCGACATGGCCGTTTCGAGGGCTCGGCAACGCGGATTGCTGCAGGTGACGGATCTTACGCCCCGCTCGATGTGCGGGGAGCGGACATGCCAGCCCGATCCCGCGTCGCTGATTTGCGTCGGATGCCCGTTCCGTCTCCGCGCCGACAACTAACGTCGGTTGCCGCGAAGAGTGGCTACGACCCCATCGATCTCCGGGCGACCCGTCCCGCGACACGCGGTGTCAGGCCTCGGTGCGGTATGGCATAATAGGTCTTCGGCGAAAATAGCCGTTTTTCGCCATTCCCCCATGGTGTAATGGCAGCACACGGGTCTTTGGAACCCTTTGTCTTGGTTCGAGTCCAGGTGGGGGAACCAGTCTGGTGGTCGCGGTCGCCCCCGGGCAGGACCGGATGAGGCGCCCGCGCCCTTTTTGCATGTGTGGGCAGGCCGGTAGGAGTCCTCGCACTCCCGGCGGAGTCGCATCGGCTGACCTGCATCGGCGATGGTGAATTCCTCTGGGAGCCGTCCGCCCTATGATAGGGTGGACGGCTTCGTTGTATTCGCGCATTGATGAACCCCGGCCATAGCGCCGGGAAGAAAGGACTGTTGTTTCATGGAGCTTTCAGCTGCGATCATTCTGGCTGCGGGCGAGGGCACGCGCATGCGCTCGTCCAGGCCGAAGGTGCTGCACACATTCGCCGGCAAGACGTTCCTGAACCGTGTGATGGATTCCGTTGCCGCGCTCAATCCCGAGAATCTGGCCGTGGTGGTGCGGTATCAGGGCCAGCGTGTGGCTGAAGCGGCGGAGTCGTATAACGATCGCGTGATCGTGGTCAATCAGGATGAGATTCCCGGAACCGGACGTGCCGTGCAGTGCGCAATGGCCGCGCTTGACGGCGACGATGCCGGAACCGGCGACGCCTCCCGACTCAACGGTCCGGTGCTGATCGCAGCTTCCGACATGCCGCTGCTGGACGCCTCCACGCTCAGGTCACTGATCGAATTCCATGAGTCCAACCACAATGGCGCAACCGTGCTGACCACCCGCCTCGACGATCCCACCGGCTACGGTCGCATTATCCGCGATCAGGACGGCGGCGTATTGCGCATTGTCGAGCAGAGGGACGCCAACGGGTCCGAACTCGCCGTCCATGAGGTCAACACGTCCGTATACGTATTCGAATCCTCCGTGCTCAAGCAGGCCATCGCCGGCTTGAACGCCGACAATGCGCAGGGGGAGTTCTACCTGACCGATGCGCTTGAGACGGCCCGACGGCTGAATCTCAAGGTGGGTGCGTATGCCGCCCCGGATTCCCTGAGCGTCGAGGGCGTGAACGATCGCGTGCAGCTCGCCGCCCTTGCCAAGGCCCATAATCGTCGTGTCTGCGAGGAATGGATGCGTCGTGGCGTGACCATTCTCGATCCGGACACCACATGGATCGAAGACGACGTGGAATTGGCAAGCGACGTCACCGTATTGCCCGGATCATTCCTGCAGGGACACACCGTCGTCGCCTCCGAAGCGGTGGTGGGACCCTATTCCACGCTGATCGACGTCACCGTCGACGAGGGAGCGGTGGTGGAGCGCTCGCGGGTTCAGGGCACGCATATCGGCGCCCGTGCCAACATCGGGCCGTGGACCTACCTGCGTCCCGGCAATGAGTTCGGTCCGGACACCAAGGCCGGGGCCTTTGTGGAGATGAAGAAGGCGCATATCGACGAGGGTACCAAGGTTCCCCACCTCAGCTACGTCGGCGACGCCCATGTGGGCCCACACACCAACGTCGGCGGCGGAACCATCACCGCCAATTACGACGGCGTGCACAAGAACCACACCGAGATCGGCGCCAACGTCCATATCGGCGCCGGCAACATGCTCGTGGCCCCCGTTACCGTCGGCGACGGCGTGACCTCGGGCGCCGGCAGCGTGATCCGTCACGACGTGCCCGACGACGCCATGATCTACTCGGAGAACACGCAGCACAACGTCGAGGGCTGGAAGCCCGCCTGGGAGCGCTGAGATATGACGGCACACAAGGAATCCATCGACGCCGTGCGCTGCGCCGCCCGCGCCGCCGATGCGAAGAAGGCCAGTGAGATCGTCGCCTACGACGTGTCGCAGGCCTTGGGCATCACGGATATTTTCATGATCGCCACCGGATCGAACGAACGCCAGGTCCTGGCCGTCGCCGAGGAGATCGAGGAACGCCTGCACAAGGAGCTCTCGCTGGATCCGCGCACCCGTGAGGGTCTTACCGAAGCCCAGTGGGTATTGCTCGACTACGGCGATTTCGTGGTGCATGTCATGCACGAGGAGGCCCGCGAATTTTACGGGTTGGACCGTCTGTGGAAAGACTGCCCGTCCATCGACCTCCAATTGCCCGAATATTCGGAGAAGTAAGGAACGGGAGCCCGTATGCCAATTCCATCTCATCACGGCCCTGCACGCCACGTGCATTCCATCGTCCTCGTCCGTCATGGGCGGACGTCCTATAACGCCGCCCATCGTCTGCAAGGCCAGATCGACATTCCGCTTGACGAAGTGGGCGAGTGGCAGGTGCGCCAGACGGGTGACGCGCTCGCTGACTTGTTTGTCAGGCGTTGTCCCGATGTGCCGAATCAGGTGGTTGTGGCCTCCGACCTTGGTCGCGCCGCGGCCACGGCGCACGCTTTTGCCGATCCTCTCGGGCTGGACGTGCATTTGGAGCCGCGGGTCAGGGAGCGCAGTTTCGGCCAGTGGGAGGGCGTCTCGGTTGAGGAACTGGAACGCCGGTATCCGGATGATTATCGTTCCTGGGCTGACTTTGAAGGCGGCGAGCTGAAATATGGCGCCGAGGAGAAACGCGCGGTGGGCGCACGCGGCGTGGAGGCGATCAACGATTGGGCATATCGCTATGGCGACGACACCAATCTGTTCGTGTTCTCCCATGGCGCGTGGATTTCGCAGACTTTGCAAACGTTCCTGGGATTGAGCCGGATCGATGCCGACTATTCGAGCATCATTTCCATGCGCAACGCCCATTGGGCGCGACTGGTGCCGTTCACCAAGTCCGATGGGATGATTCGCTGGCGTCTGGTTGATTACAACGTCGGACCCTCGGTCGCGTCGACCATCGCCTGGGAACATCCGGAGATTCCCGGCCGCTGACGCGCCATACGGAGGTGAGTGGCGAAGTGCCACGACTATGAGGAGGCAGAAAGTTCGTTGAAAGGGTTTTTCCGCAACATTTCTTGGGTGCCGATTTTCGCCGGTGCCTTGGCTGCGGTCACTTCGTTTTTGCTGTCCGCGAAGATCGGCATCGCGGGTTCCGTGATCGGCGTCGCCGTCAGCTCGATTGTGACGGCCATATCCTCGCAGGTCTATCAGAACGTCATTCGCGATTCCACCAAGAAGATCCAGCAGACTGTCGGCACCGGTTCGGATGAGGATGGGGATCGGCCGGCCGACGATGCCGCGGAACGGATTGATCGGGTTGCCGACGATTTGGAGGATGGCGGCGAGTCTGCGGAGCCGGCTGACAAGCGTCAGCCTCGAAAGCTGGTCTATAAGGCGACGGAATCGGGGGCCGACGGGGAATCCGTTGTATTGGAGCCCGGTTCGTCCGCATCCCAGACGATGCCTCCTTCGTTCCCCTCAGATGACGGTTCGTCCCAGTCGCTTCGCCATGGCAGCGGTTTGAGTGTTCGGCAGCGCGAGCGTGATCGTCGCAAACGCACGGCCATCGTCGTCACCATTGCCAGTGCCTTGCTGGCTGTGGCGGCCACCGCGGCCGTGATTCTGCTGGTCACCGAAGGCCATGGCACTGATTCGGTTGTGCGCGACTGGGTGTCGCCGACACCCAGCCCCACGCAGACCATTGGTGACGACACGTCCAGGAGCAAGGGTCAGAAGACCTCCGAGCCAACCGAGTCGGCGACGCATAGGTCCACGCCATCGCATTCGACTTCCGTCGCGCCTTCCGCATCGACGAGCGCGCCGACCGCGGCCACCAATTCACCCACGGCTTCCGCCTCGCCGACGCCAAGCGCCTCGCCGTCGACGAGCGCAAGCGGTGGCAGCACCCATGACGGCAATAGCGGCAGCGGCAACAGTGGCAACGGCGGCTCGTCCCAGTCCGGTGGCACGAGCTCAGACGCCCATGGGAGCGGGAATGCCGGCGGCGCCCAGAGCGGCGGCGGCTCCGGCAACTAGCATCCCGGATTCGCCGCCGTCTGCCGCCGTCTGCCGTCACGCGGTTTAGTCCATCTTCTCGATGTAGCCGCTGACCGGTTCGGCATACATATTGTCGTCCGTCACCGGTTTGAAGCGATTGCCGGTGTAGACGTCGGTGAAACCGTTGGTCGCCTTGTAGATCTTGCCGGAGTCGGTGTCATATACCCGTTCGTAGCCGAGGGTGGCGTCACTCTGCTTCTGGCTCATGATGTCCTGGCTTTTGTCGCGCTGCTGCCATGAGGACATCATGCCGTCCATGGCCTCGTTGAAATTCTGGCTGATCTGCGTGGCCTGGGCGGCGGCTGCGTCGCTGGCCTGATTGGCGGCGTTGACAAAGCTGCTGGAATATTGCAGCGTTTTCATGCAATTGGTCAGCAGCCCCTCCCAGTCGATGAAGGTGTCCTTAGCCGCGGTGATCGCCATGATGTTATAGGCCGAATACCAGCCGCCGTCGACTGTCTGCAGCTGGTAGTTCGATACATTGCCGGTGGCGACTGGAATACTGCCGAAATCGACCACTGAGGCCGTGAACATTCCCTCGCCCGCTTTGCCGTTGTCGGTGAAGGTCGCCCGCAGCAGTTCGTCGCCGATGGCAGACGCTGCGAGGCTGCTGTTGGAGGGAAACCGCTCGACAACCGAGAAATCGGCGAACTGGGGGAAGACATATCCGGAATACGATGATTCGACCGTCGAGACGAACGAAGCGTATTGCGGAAATACTCGGAACAGCGACTCGGTGGACGGATTCTCCAGCACGGGGGCTTGGGAGAAAATCGCCGCCTGGCTGTTGCCCATCTGGTAGTTCTGTTGCCATGCCGCCTTGCCGGCCTGGCTGTGCAGCAGAAGATCCGCTTTGAGCAGGATGAACATTTGGTTCAGCGGCTCGTTCGGATCGCTGACCCGGATGCTGTGGAAGATGTTCGTTCCGCCGGTCGTCACACGCCAGCCCTTGGGAATGGTCATGCTGAAATCGGCTGTCTGATATGGTTCGGTTTGCAGACTCTGGGCCGTGGTCGGCGTGATCTGGAATTTCGCCTTGGCCGGTGCGGGATTGCTTGGCGCTGGTGCCGTCGGCAATGGCTCGGTTGTCAAGGGCTCGTCCTGTACGGTCGTCGTCAAGTCGCTGTCGTCAATGCTTGTGGCTGTCTGATTGCCGCATGCGGCGAGCGTCAATGTCATGATTCCCGCAATCGCAAACGCGACTGTTCTTTTCCCCAACATAATTGCACTCCTCTCCGTTGCGCGATGCAATTTGTGATACAAAACGGTTCAGAAATCCCCCATTGGATTGAAATCCCCGTTATGAAAAGCATAACATGGCAATTGCAGGCACATGCCTCCAACGCATTGATTCGTACTCGCTAGGTACGACATTCAAGTGACTGTTCCATGTGAATGGCGAGCATGGGAGCGAATAAACTGATTGTTGATATACCGATAATTGGAAGCTATGGGGGATAGCATATGAACACTGTGATTATATATGGCAGTCAGTATGGCACGACAAGGCAATATGCAGAACGCTTTGCGGAAATGACGCGTTTCCCGATTATCGACTACAAGAATGTAAAAGCCTTGACTGATTACGATCGGATAATCTATTTTGGCGCTTTATATGCAAGTGGCGTTAAGGGGCTAAAGGATACGACCAAAAGAATGTCGGCCAACACAAAGCTTATCATCGTGACGGTGGGATTGTCGGATGGACGTAATAAGGAAAATCTGACCAATATCAGAAATTCCATACGCCAACAAGTGCCAGAGCGTTTATTGGATACGGCATCCTTTTTTCACCTCAGGGGTGGCATAGATTACAGTCAGTTGAATTTCATGCACAAAATCATGATGAAAATGGTTTTTAATTCGCTTAAAAACAAGCCTGATGAAAGCCTTACGCAAGAAGATAAAGAGCTGATAAAAACCTATAATAAAAAAATAGATTTCGTTGATTTTGATTCACTCAAACAAATTGCAGAGGCGATTCAATAAATTCCAATGTATCGGCTTTCACGGTCGGGCCGGCGGGATTCGAACCCGCGACATCCTG
>DBKS01000027.1:0-21654 GCA_002298605.1 Bifidobacterium sp. UBA744
CCCAAGACCGAAATCGTCAAAATCGCCATACTGCGGCATGCCTGGCGGCAGTAAAGGCTGAAACTTCAGCCGCTTCCATAACGGTTTACGATTCAAACGACGCGTATCACTGATCTGCCGCACTGACTTTTGTTCCGTCAACGGCACGGTTTTCCCTGTGATTTGACCGATCATATTGGCGATGCGTTCAGCCAGGTTTGCTTCTGCAAACTTATCGACAAGGTCATATTTCGTCACTTGAATCATGTACCATCCAGCCTGTTCAATCAGCTGCCGACGCTGGATGTCCGACAGCCATTGACCGGCATGATGAGCGCCTTCGTATTCGATGCACAGTTTGAATTCCGGATACGCCATATCGAGGTAGAGGGATTTGAGCCGCCCCGGCAAAGATAATGGGTAATTCACCAGCGGAATATCCAAACCGTACCGCGGCAGAACCAAACGGGTTCTGGTTTCCTGCGAGGAGTCGGTGTTCTCGCGAATCAGCCGCAATGCGCGCACGCAATTCCGGTAGCCGGGGAACATACGCACCGACCGACCTTCCAGCTTCCCTCCCTGAGCGAACAAGATGCAACGCTCCAAATATTCGGCCAGATCATCCACACTGGCGCATTTCAACCGTCTATCGCGACGCGTCATCGAATCGCCCAGCACCACCAGCTCCTGCAGATCCAGCCGATGACTATACATCGCCCACGTGCAGGCGGGGTTTGTACACAGATACGTCCCCGCTATGTGGATGGTTTCGATGGGGAACGACCAGATCACCCGATTGATGCCGGTGAGATGTGTTTTGGCGTTGACGTTCGGCAGCACCGCAACCGGCAACTTGTAAGCCGTCATTCCCGGCGGCAAGTTCGGTTTTTCTACGCCTTGCAGCTCCAATGCCGTCTCAAGGCCATAGGGGAACCGCCGTTTGGTGCGACTTTGCAATTCGGAGCAGGTTTGCGCGCTGCGCTTTCTTGCCTCGACGAGGGCTTCGAAGGAAATGGACTCGGCCGTCATGCTTCTCCTTATGCTCCGCGCTTTTTGCGCACAGCGTCTTTGCTTGGGATCTCGCCGAATTCTTGACCGAACCACGCCCAGAACTCAGTGGAGTTAAGGCGACCTTATGGCGATTGTCAAACCGATTCCACTCGCGCTGCCAACTCAGTGGATATGTGCACAACCCACACCACACAGACTGCTCGGTGGATAACCCCGTGGATAAGCAGCCGGAGATGAACTGCGGGATTTGCCATGACCTTGGGACGAAACTCCCTATATCGACGACAATCAGGCAATAATGGAACCGTCTTACCGATCTCGGAAAGGGTGCCTCTGATGCTGATTCGCAATGTCCGTCTTTTGGGTGCCGCGGGCTTAGTTGATCTTGCCGTCGATCACGGGACCATCACCGCCATAACACCCGCACCAGCCAGCACCGACATGCCCGCAATGCCAAGCGGCATCGACTCAGACGATCCGGCAATCGTACAGGCCGACGGGTGCTGGGCCATTCCCGGACTATGGGACTGCCACACCCATTTCACGCAATGGGCGCAGACATTCGGCCGACTGGATCTGCTGAAGGCCCGCAGCGCCGATGAAGCCATGGCAATGCTGCGTTCGCATCTGGCCGATCGCCGCGCGGCAGGTACGCTCGACCCCGATGTATTTGTGGTTGGCATGCGGTTCCGTCATTCACTGTGGTCCGACAGCGACCAGCCGACACTCGCGGCCATCGATGATGCTGCCGGCGACCAGCCGGTCGCACTGTCCAGCGCCGACATGCATTGCGGATGGGTCAATTCCGCGGCCGCCCGACGCTTGGGAGTGCATGTCGGAGCGTCCGGCCTGGTTGGCGAACTTGAGTGGTTCAACGCCTATGCGCAACTCGACAACGCACCCGGCGCCGCCGATGAGACGCTGCGGCTGCTACGCGCGGCCGAGGCGGACGCCGCCGGCAAAGGCGTGGTGGGCATCCGCGATTACGAGATGGCAGAGAATATCAACACCTGGATCCGCCGCTTTGCGCAAGGCATTGACGGGCTGCGCGTCGACGCCGGCGTATATCCCGAACGCCTGCAAGCCGCCATTGACGCCGGATGGCATACCGGCGACGAGCTGCCCGGCTCTCACGGCCTCGGCCATGTGGGTGCGATGAAACTCATCGCGGACGGCTCTCTGAACACGCGTTCCGCCTACTGCTCCACACCCTACTCCGGCATCACGCCGCCGACTTATGGCGTGATGAGCTACTCGTCTCAGCAGATCGAGGACTACATGCGCCTGGCCACCGAGCATGGTTTTGACATTGCCTGCCACGCAATTGGAGACGAAGCCAATACGATTGTGCTGAACGCGGCCGCCGCGACCCACGCCCACGGCTCCGTCGAACATGCGCAGATGCTGAAGCCCTCCGACGTCCCACGCTTTGCCGCATTGGGACTCGATGCCAGCGTGCAACCTCAGCACGCCATGGACGATCGCGACGTCATCACGCGATTCTGGGCCAATCCGGCCGGCATACCTTACGCGTTTCGCGCGCTGCACGAGGCCGACGCTCGGCTGCGCATGGGATCGGACGCCCCGGTGGCGCCGCTTGACCCGTGGCTGGCAATATCGGCTGCAGCATTCGGCACCGAATCGTCGGATCGCGAGCCATTCCAGCCCGAGCAATGCCTGAGCGTGCAAACCGCCTTGGCGTCCTCAACCGCCACGGGATACGACCGGCCACGCGTCGGAGACCCCGCCGACATCGTGCTGCTGGATTGCGACCCCTATGCGATCACCACGCCGGAAGCCATGCGCGCAATGCCTCATCATGTGGTCATGACTTTCGTCGCGGGACGCCGAGTGCACTGACACCTACAGCCGGCTCATCCATGTAGTGATCGAATTCATCAAGCACGTCGGCGCTTGGCGGCGTAGTAGCCAACGACACCACCACAATGGCCAGCAGCGACAGGAGGAACGCGGGCAGCAGCTCGTATATTGCGAACACCCCGCCCAGCGGCTTCACAAAATTGTGCCATACCACCACGATGGCAGTGCCGACCAGCATGCCCGCGACGGCACCGGGACGATTCGTCCTGCGCCAATACAGCGAGCACAGCATCAGCGGCCCGAAGGATGCGCCCAGACCCGCCCACGCATACGAAACCACTTGGAAGATCGAAGAGTTCCGGTCGTAAGCGATCACGATGCCGAACAGGAACATCACCAGCAACGTCAGTCGGGCGACCAGCATCACCTGACGATCCGAGGCCTTGCGATGCAACAGGCCGCGGAATATGTTCTCGCCCATCGCCGAAGCGCCGATGATCATGTATGAGGACGACGAGCTCATGGACGCCGCGAAAATGCCCGACACCACAATGCCGCACAGAAAACTCGGCAGCAGCACCTGTGCCGCGACGATGAAGATGCCTTCGGCAGCGGATTGTGTGGTGAAATGCGCCGGCATCATCGCACGGCCGACCAAACCGATGGCAATGGCGCAGACAAGGGACGCCACGCACCACGAGGTGGCGATGATACGGGACTTCCTCACTTCATCCACACTGCGAATCGACAGGAACCGGACCAGCACCTGCGGCATGCCGAAGTAGCCCAAACCCCATGCCAACATGGAGATGACGGTGATCACGCCATAGTCGGAAGGCGTGCCGAATACCGCCTGACCGTTTCGGACAATCTGCTCGCCAAGTTCGTTTAGCGATGGGGTCGCAACCTTGTCGCCGGACAGGAACCCGGGGATGGAGGCGAGAAAGTCCGCGGTATTGGCCACGCCGCCCGCACCCGCCACCGAGCCGACGAAAACCACGGCGAGCGCAAAGAACATCAGCACGCCCTGTACAAAATCGGTGGCGACCACGGACAGATAGCCACCGACGATCGTGTACACGAAAACGATTGCGGCGCCCAGCACCATGGTCAGGTGGTAGTCGAAGCCGAATAGCGTGGAGAACAGTTTGCCCACGGTGACGAAGCAGCTGCCCACATAGACGCAGAAAAACACGAGGATGATAATCGCGGCGATGGTGGAGATGACGGATTTGTCATCGTGATAGCGTTTGGCGAAGAAATCGGGGATGGTGATGGCGTTGCCGGCCACCACCGAATAGCGACGCAGGCGACGGGCCACCAGCTTCCAGTTGAGATAGGTGCCCAGCGCCAGCCCGATCGCAGTCCACATGGGATCGGCCAAGCCGGTGAAATATGCGACGCCCGGCAGGCCCATCAGCAGCCAGCCGCTCATATCGGAGGCTTCGGCGGACAGGGCGGTAAGCCACGGCCCCACACCGCGACCGCCGGCGAAGTACTCCGCCGCGGAGGAGTTCGACCGTTTTGAATAGGCGAATCCGATGGAAAGCATGGCCGCAAAATAGATGACCATGGCCGTCAAAACCCAAAAATCCGCCGAAACCATACCGTTCCCCTTGTGTCATGCCGAGCGTCGAGTCTCGGCTAAATGTCATAGCGCCAGGATTTGTCGGTTATGACGCGTGCCATCGCCAGGCCGATCGGCAGGCAGATGATCACCATAAACGCCCGGAACGCCCAATCAAGCGCGTTCATCGTATCGAAGCTCCCCAGATAGTACATGGCGCGGTACATATACAAGCCGGGAACCATGATGACGATGGACGGCACGGTCAGGCAGATGCGCGGATAGCCAAGATGCGGCGGCAGCCACCCGTGCCGCACCGAGGAGCGCCAGACGAAGGCCAGAATGCCGGCGAGAAACGCCCCAAGAAAAGCCGCGCCCTCGGCGGCCATGCCGAAATCGACCAGGGTGAGCCGCAGTGTGTCGGTGATGGCGCCGATGATGGCGGCCACCAGACACATGCGTTGTGGGGAATTGAACAGCACGGAGAATCCCCACACGCCAAGGAACGCGGCGATGAACCGCAGCATGCCGTTCAACCAGGGATTCAGTCCCAGCGGCTCGAACCCCTCCGGATGCAGATGCACTAGGGACGCGACCATCCATCCGGCCAGCGTCGCCATCAGAATGATGCACAGCACATAGCAGATGCGCTGAATGCCCGACGGGAAGTCGATTTTCGCCATATCAAGCCCGCCTGTAATAAGCGGAAAGCCGGGGATCACGAACAGCATGGCGCCGATGTAGGCGGTGTCGTGCGACAGTGCCACCGGATCGACCAGACCAACCAGTCGCAATGTGCCGGTGCAGGCGAGCGCCGCCAGCGCAACGGCCAGGAATGTGACGAAGAACTGGTTGAGGTGATGGGCGAAGAGACGTCGACGCAGCCATTGGCCCAATCCGGCGCCCACGAACGCGCCGATCATGTCGTATGGGCCGCCGCCGAGCAGAAACACGAAGGCCGCGCAGGCAACCGCAGAGGCGAATCCCGAGAACCACGGGGCGTACAGCGGTTTGCGCCGTTCGATCAGGTCCAGGCGTTCATGCGCCTGCCGCACGGTAATGCGGGAACGGTGCCCCGTCGCCTTGTCGTCTGCCGCCGTTGCCACATGGTCGAAATGCTCGGCGTACTGCCCTTTGGGGGCCTGATGGACACGACCGGCCCTATTGGGTTTGCCTGTTACGAAGCGCTCCTGTTCCAAATGCTCCGCGTATGTCGTCGCCCTGTCGCGGTTTGCCGCCATTCGTTCAACGACCCGCTTCCGCACGGCATCGCTGTCGCCGGTGAACACCTCCCCGTCGTCATATTGACGCGTTTCGCCGGCATCGGATGCGGATTCGGTTTCAGACTTGCTTTCTTCGCGCAGTTGTTTCGACAAATCAGCTGAATATTGGGATGCGTCGCGCTCCTCCAGATGCTGGACCACGCCTTCGGACAGCTTGGATTGCGCGTGGTACATCGAACTTTTCCCCAGATTGACGGCGAACCAGTCGGCGAAATGCTCCAGCAGCCAGATTCGCTCGGTGTTCACGCCGGTCGACGGCAGATCGATGACTTCGGTGATGCGGTGCCTGCCGTCGGTGCAGGTGGCTTCGATATCGGTGAGATTGACGTCGGCGCGCACATGCACCCCCAGCGGATACGCAATGCGATGCATCATTTCGCGCACGCGGAACGACCCGGTGCCCGCCCCCAAATCCAACGAGCCCACGCGCACGATCACGCTGGTTTTGGCCGCAAGGCAGGCGTCGACCAACGGTTTGTCCCAGTCGCGGGAGATATCTTCCATGTCAAGCGGAATGGAGTGCGTGTGGAATTTGCGCACTGCCATGGCGCCCCGAGGCTGCGTCTCGCAATGACGCTTCGTGTTCGTCCGCTGCGTGCGCTGCCTGTCTCGTTTGCTCTTACCGAAAATCACAGTTCATATCTACTCCATTGAGAAGAGAAAGAGAAGCATAGCGGCGAATGAGGACGTGCAGGGATCGTTTGGCTGCCATGCAAAGCTCCCACACGACTCGCACTCGACTCCATGCTTCACCATGTGAATGCCCGTAATACAACTGTCGATTTCGCGCCTACAATCGAAATCACGTATTTTTACCCATCGAATTCAAAGGCTTTGGGCTTGGGACGTCCGGTCTCACACAACCGCGGAGGAGCCGCGGAAGACCGGTTGACAAGCAACCGGAGGTTCGATAAAGGAGGTCTGATGACGTCTCAAGATCAACAGATCAACGCCGCGGATGCCGGTATTCTGGCGTCCGGCACGGGCAAAAAAGGCCCGGAGGAGCGCGATCTGCCGGATTCCCTCAAGCACGACATGGATTTGTGCCTGCGCATTTTGAGGGATGTGCTCGGCGAGTTCGATCCCGAGCTGCTCGCTAAATTCGATACCGTTCGTGAATATGCCGTGGAGGCCAGTGCCGAGCATTTCGGCGGCATGGTCGACCCCAATCCGGATCAGAACGGTCTGGCGAAAGCCGTGGAAACCATCGACGCGATGAATTTGCACGACGCCCAGCTTCTGGCCCGCGCATTTGCCACGTATTTCCATCTGGCCAACCTGTGCGAAGAGAACTACCGCGTTTCCGTGCTGCATGGGCGCGAAGCCAAAGTGGCCGAATCCGAGGCCGTCGACCCGGTGAACGAAATGACTCTCGCCTACCACAAGCTCATCAACGAGATGGGGCCGGCCAAGGCCAAGGAGCTGCTGAACCGCCTCGAATTCCACCCGGTGTTCACCGCGCACCCCACCGAAGCCCGTCGTAAGGCCGTGGAGGGCAAGATTCGCCGCATCTCCGAGCTGCTGGGCGCGCATAGGGTTCTCGGCGGGACGGACAAGAAGGAAAATTGCCGTCGCCTGTACAACGAGATCGACGCGCTGTTCCGCACTTCTCCGATCGCCCTGAAAAAGCCGACCCCCGTGGAAGAGGCCGACACCATCCTCGATATTTTCGACAACACGTTGTTCCACACCATTCCCCAGGTGTATCGCCGTTTCGACGACTGGGTGCTGGGCGACAAGGCCGGACTTGTGGAGCCGGTGTGCCCCGCATTCTTCCATCCGGGCAGCTGGATCGGCTCCGACCGCGACGGCAATCCGAACGTCACGGCCAAGGTGAGCCGTCAGGTGGCCCGCAAGTTCTCCGATCACATGATCGCCGCCCTTGAAAAGGCCACTCGGACCGTGGGCCGCAACCTGACTATGGAAGCGGAGACCACGCCCGCGTCGATGGATCTTAAAAGCCTGTGGAACCATCAGAAGGAAATGAGCGAGCGCCTGACCGACAAGGCCGCGCTGATCTCCACCAAGGAGCTGCATCGCGCCGTCATGCTGGTGATCGCCGATCGCCTGCATTACACCATCGAGCGCGACGCCGATCTGATGTACCACACCTGCGACGATTTCATCGCCGACCTGAAGGTGGTGCAGCGTTCGCTGGCTGCAGCCGGCGCCGCGCGTTCCGCCTACGGCCCGCTGCAGGATCTGATCTGGCAGGCCGAGACCTTCGGCTTCCATATGGTTGAGATGGAGTTCCGTCAGCATTCTGTGGTGCACGCCCGCGCCCTCGAGGATATCCGCGAGCATGGCCTGCACGGCGAACGCGGCGAATTGCAGCCGATGACCCACGAAGTGCTCGACACCTTCCGCGCACTCGGTTCCATCCAGAAGCGCAATGGCATCAAGGCCGCCCGTCGCTATATCATCTCATTCACCAAAAGCGCCCAGAACGTCAAGGACGTGTATGAGCTGAACCGCCTCGCCTTCGCGCACCCGGAGGATGTGCCGGTCATCGACGTGATCCCCCTGTTCGAACAGCTGGAGGATCTGCAGAACTCGGTGGACGTGCTTGAAGACATGATCAAGATCCCCGAGGTTCAGGCTCGCCTGAAAGCCACCGGCGGCAAGCTTGAAGTGATGCTCGGCTACTCCGACTCCTCCAAGGATGCCGGCCCGACTTCCGCCACGCTTGCCTTGCACGCGGCGCAGGAACGTATCGCCAAATGGGCGGAATCGCACCATATCGATCTGACGCTGTTCCATGGCCGAGGCGGCGCCGTCGGCCGAGGCGGCGGCCCCGCCAACCGTGCGGTGCTCGCCCAGCCGGTCGGTTCCGTGAAGTGCCGCTTCAAGCTCACCGAGCAGGGCGAGGTGATTTTCGCCCGTTACGGCAATCCGGTGCTGGCCATCCGCCATGTGGAATCCGTTGCGGCGGCCACGCTGCTGCAGTCCGCTCCGAGCGTGGAGAAGCGCAATACCGACATGACCGTCAAGTACGCCGATATGGCCAGCAAGCTCGACGAGGCCGCCCATGCCCGCTTCCTCGACCTGCTGGGCACCGACGGCTTCGCCCCGTGGTTCTCCACCGTGACACCGCTGACCGAGATCGGACTGCTGCCGATCGGCTCCCGTCCGGCCAAGCGTGGTCTGGGCGCCAAGTCGCTTGACGACCTGCGTACCATCCCGTGGATTTTCGCCTGGGCTCAGGCCCGCATCAACCTGGCCGCCTGGTATGGCCTCGGCACGGCGTGCGAACAGTTCGGCGACCTTGACACGCTGCGCAAGGCGTATGAGGAGTGGCCGCTGTTCTCCACCTTCATCGACAACATCGAGATGTCGATCGCCAAGACGGATGAGCGCATCGCCAAGATGTACCTGTCGTTGGGAGACCGCGAGGATCTCAACAAGAAGGTGCTCGATGAGATGGAGCTCACCCGCAAGTGGGTGCTCAAGATCGTCGGCGACGAGTGGCCTCTGCAGCACCGCCATGTGCTTGGCCAAGCCATCCGCATCCGCTCGCCGTACGTGGACGCGCTGTCGGTCACCCAGATGCTCGCCCTGCGTTCGCTGCGCAAGCGCGTGGATAAGGAAGAACTCAGCCACGGAGTCAAGGAGGGCTTCACCTACCTGATCCTGTGCACCGTCTCCGGCGTCGCCGCAGGTCTGCAGAACACCGGCTGATATTTGGCACCACATGTACGGTGGAAAAGGCCCCGCATAGCGGGGCCTTTTCCGTTTAGGGGAGCTTACGACTCCAGCAACGTCAGCATCTGCGCGAGACTCTTCCTGCCGAACTCAACCTTCTGCGCTTCGCCGTCACGATCAACGACGATGCATGGCACGCTCATCGCACCATACTGGTCCTTGAGTGCCGGGAAATGAGACACGTCGTAGGCCTCGGCGCGCACATTCGGGTTCAGCGAGGCGATTCGCTGCGCGGACAGCACGGTTTCGGGGCACATGGTGCATGTCAGCGACACCAGGATCATCACATTGGTCGGGGAGCTGATGGTCTTCGCACGCTCCGCGAGGTCATCGTCGATCGGCTGGCCCGGGCCTGCGGCGTTGTACAAACCCAGCACGAAGGAGTTGAACTCATGCCCGGACGGCACGCCATGAAAGGCCAAACCGGTTGGCTTGCCATCCACCAACACGCGCACGCACGGCCTGGCATCCGGCAGCACCGCGGCTGGGTCGAATGTCGCCCGGCCATAATCATCCACCGAGGCTACCGCCCGCCGCGGCGCGACGACCTTCACCTTGCCACCGGAAAGCCTGGCGATCTCGCCGACAAAACCTTCCAGCTCAGCGGACAATGGAGTTCCGTCCACATCCAGTGACAGCGTCACCGGTTTGGCCATGCGCCCGAACACCACATTGAGCTGCTGCTTGACCGCATCGGAGAACAGCTCGCCCGGCTTGCGGACCATGGAAGCCGCAGCAGTGGCGTCGGCACTGCGTTTGACAGGTGCGGGAGCGGGCGTCGTGCCGGTCTGCGCGGCGGATTTCACCGTTGCTTCGATTTCGGCCTTCTCATATGCGGAGAAAGTCGGACGCGGCGGCACCAAACCGGTTGTCTCGCTCATGGTCTTTGCCCAGCGTTCCAGTTCCACGGCAGCGACCGCACCATCAGCCGTGGCGGTGACAACCTGGCGAAGGTTCTTGACGCGAAGGTCACCGGCGGCATAGACGCCAGGCACCGACGTCTCCAGATAATCATGCGTGATCACATAGCCCTGCGGGTCAAGATCCACCAATCCCCGCACCAACTGGGTGGCGGGCACATAGCCGGCGAACACGAACACACCGAAGGTACCCTGATCAGCCGGCGTCCAAGTGGAGGTTTCGCCGGAATGCACGTCACGCAGCAAAGCGGAACGCAATCCGCTCTGGCCGGCCTCCACGCCATCGATCACCGTATGGTAGCGGATCTCGATGTCGGGATTCTTCTTGGCCGCCGCAGCCACGGACGCATCGCAGGTGAAATCATCCTCGCGCACCAGCACAGTGACCTTGCTGGCGTATTTGGTGAGGAACACCGATTCCTCTGCGGCGGCGAACCCACCTCCGACCACCAGCACTTCGCGCCTGGCGAAGAACTCGCCGTCGCAGGTGGCGCAATAGGCCACACCGCGACCGGCATATTCGGCCTCGCCGGCGAATCCGAGCTTGCGAGGGGAAGCGCCGGTGGCCAACAGCACGCCAAAGGCTCTGAGATCGCCACGCGTGGTGTGTACGGTTTTCACATCGCCGTCAAGCTTCAATCCGGTTGCTTCGGCAGACAGGAATTCGGCGCCGAAATCCTTGGCCTGCTGCCGCATGGTCTTGGTAAGCGCACGGCCGGACGTGCGGGTCACTCCGGGATAGTTCACCACTTCGTCGGTGATGGTGATCTGGCCGCCAAACTCGTCCTTGTCCAGCACCAGCACGCGATAGCGGGCGCGGGCCAGATATAATCCGGCAGTCAATCCCGCAGGGCCGCCACCGATAACGATCACGTCATATAGATTCTTGGTATCCATACGTCTCCTTGATACAGAAGCTCCCGCCGCACAAGCAGACGGGAGCCATGTCGTCAGACGGGAAATCAGAGCAGTCCTACGAGGTCGAGGCTCGGCTCGATGGTTTCCTCACCGGGCTGCCACTTGGCCGGGCATACCTGATCGCCGTGCTCGTAGACGAACTGGGACGCCTGAACGCGACGCAGCAGCTCGTCGGCATTACGGCCCACATTGGAGGAGATCACCTCGTAGGCCACGACCTTGCCCTCGGGGTTCAGAATGAAGGTGCCGCGCTCGGCGGTGCCGTCGGCCTCGTTGTAGGTGTCGAGATCCTTGGCGAGCGTCGCAGTCGGGTCGGCCAGCATCGGGTATTCGATCTTGGCGATCTTCTCGTTGGCGTCATGCCATGCCTTGTGCACGAAGTGGGTGTCGCAGGAGACGGAGTAAATCTCGCAGCCGATTTCCTTGAACTTGGCGTAGGAGTTGGCAAGATCCTCGAGCTCGGTGGGGCATACGAAGGTGAAATCAGCCGGATAGAAAAAGAACACGGACCAATGGCCGAGCACATCGGCCTTGGTCACCTCATGGAATTCATTGTTTTGAAAAGCCTGTGCTTTGAAGTCGGTGATTTCGTGCTGGAGCATCGTCATGATGGACATCCTTTCGACGAGCCACACCAGAACGGCGAGATAATGCCGGCGGAAGAGCCCTCCGCCCGCCTTGCGTGGCATGTTGTGATGCTGTCTTCAGACTAGCTCAATTAGTCTGCCCAGTCGCCCAATGTTCCACGCAGGGCGTGTGACATCCCTCACGTGTGATCTCCGTCCCAGGCAACAATAGAGTCGGCAGCCGGAAAGGCCCGACTCGGCCTTCATTACTACAGCAATCCCATAGCCGACAGCACAGTGCTCGCCGTCAGTAACGCGGTGATCAGCCAATCCAGCCATGCGGGCGGATTGAGCTTGGCACCGTCCAACGGCGGAATCGCCGTCAAAGCCGAACCAATAACCACCAACGCCGCAGCGCTAAGCAGTCTGGTCGCCGGCACGTCGGTAACAGCACCAGCCACGCAAACTGCCACGGTGAACAGCCCCAGCAGCAGCATGCTCCACTGCTCCTTGCGCTGCGCAAGATTCTTGTCGTCCACTACCATCGGAGCCGGCGGCGCAAACCCCAAACCAAACGGAGCCAACGCCAAAGTCACTACCGAAGCAGGCCAGAACGACTGATGACGGTCCGGCTTAGCACCGGTACCAACCCACGAAGTGGCAACTACCGGAATCGCCAGTAGCAGCACGCACCCCAGCAATGTCATCCACCATTCCAAGCCGGCATTTGCGCCACTCATCCACATCAGCGCCACCAGCGTCACCACGGTTGTCAGCCACGGGCTCAGCAGAATGCGAGTCATAAGATTGGGGTGGCCTCCGGACACCCGCGCGCCGGTCTTCTCAAGGAATGGGATGGCCTTGCCCGTCACCTTGCCGGAAATCCAATCCTGTCCAAGACTGACCAGCACACGCACCACCACCAGCAAGGCCAAGCCGATGGTGAACATATTGGTATTGCGTCGCATAGTCCGCGCCAACTGCCAATCATCAGGAATCGCTTTCGATACATCAAGCCCGGACTGGTAGACCTCATTGTCGAACATCAAAACAGGATCCTGTTCTTTCAGACTTTTGTCCAACGAGCTGGCCTTGCCCAGAGCACCTTGCGCCAACAGAAAATTCTCTATGCCCTGTTGCTCGGAAGCAATTACACCAAGATTAAACCAGCCGATTGCATAATCGGCGCGAGCAGCAACCGCGTGCTTGAACGAATCGAACGCCGCGTTTGTGTCACCGGTCTGCGCTTGCAGCACTCCAAGATTATTCCACGAAGAAAACAGCGAATCATTGCTTTCCAAGACCTCCTGATACGCCTGCATCATCTGCGCTTTGCTGTCCACCTGTTTGGATGTGGAATCAGTGCCCTGCTCGGACTGATCTGTTTGGTCTTGCGATGAATTATCATCATTCGATTCTTCATTGCTCACCGAACCGCCAACAGCACGCTGCGCATCGGCAAGCGCCTCTTGATACAACGGCGAGTGAGGATCGAATGCAACCGCCTTCTTCGACCATTCAAGAGCTGACTGATAATCTTCCTTGCCATACGCGGCCACCGAAGCGAGCTGCTCATCCGCGCCTCGCTGAGGGACAAGAGCGTCGAGATTCCCATTCCTCAACGAATCCAGCAGTTGCGCCGCCTTCGAAGCATCATCAAATGCGGACTGATAATCCTGCCGAGCATATTCAATTTGAGCCAACTCGCGATGGGCATATGCCATTACCAAATCCAACTTGCCTATGCCCGAAGTGTCACTACTGTTGCTGGAAACAGACTTGGCACCACAGGATTGCGCATTTACGTATACAGATTTCAAAGCTTCTTGGGCAGCATCTAAATCACCGGTCATACGCAATGCAGTGGCAAGGCGAAGTACCGATCCCACACCGTACTTCAAGATAAGATATGTGCCATCGCTCTGTCTCGGGCCACAGTATGTCAGGCCACTGTCCCCGTACTGATTGCGGATTGTATCGACCGCCTGACGCTCCAATCCAGCAGCCTTGGCATAATCCTTATTCAGATAAGCTATTTCAGCAAGACGATCATCGATAAGATAACTACCATCATCGGCATTGCGCAGCACTGCCTCAGCTTTATCGTAATTGCCATACCTACGCCACAGATTCTGCAACCTATCAGTCGTGTTACCTACAGTGGTATATTCACTCGCTACAGGCAAGGTGTTGTCGTGAGTGGAAGACAATGAACAAATATCACTGGTCGACGAAGAAGAAGCATCGCAATATGAATCCAGAGCATCATAATTGCCTGCAAGATAAAGGTACTGAAGATAAAGTGCTGCAACAGAATTACCCTCGGTGAGCAGTTTCTGGGAGGCCGAATTGGACGAAGCTACGATGTCATTAGCCACGGTAACTATGGTTAATTCGTCAGCCGTGATAGTTTCAAGCATTGTATCGTCACGATATTCGGGATACCATGCCAAATCTTCAACTGCGGCACCGGCGCCACGGGGTACATAATTGACCAAGCTACGGCTGCCGGGTATCTCAGTAAGAATACCGTTTTCCATATCGATTTCCGTATACGTACTGCGGGCAATGGATATGGCCTCGCTGGCATCCACATCAGCAGCAGTTTCACGAAGCTGTTCAAGCTGCAATGAAGCCGCTGAATCAAAATCTCCTGTATGCGCCTTGGCTGCGGCAAGCGTACCATAAGCACCTTGCGCAGTAAGTGCTGCCTCATTATCACTATATAGTGAAACGGTTTTGTCATACTCACCCAGATTGTTGTAGATCTTTCCCAACGCCCATATCAACTCTGGCTGAGTGGAAAGCTTGGACCCGGTTTCATATGCCATGGCAGCCTGTTCACGCAAATATTTCACAGTGAAAGTTCCCATGCCATCTTTAGATGCAAGTACTGCCAAATATCGATACATATCACCAGCAGTTAACATGGCACCAGACACAGTCGGATGGTCTTTCATGAGCTGCTTCGCCTGTTCATCCAGCTCATCAAGTTGACCATTGCGCAATGAATGCAGTACCAGAGGAATCGCCGAACTGGAAGAATCATGATAATCGGCGACTAATTGATATTGTGTCTGCATCACTGCAGCAGTGGCATCCTCCGTACCGCATGCGGCAACTGCTTTATCATAAGCTTGCAGTGTGCGATCCACAGACTCATTGCTATAACCCCAATCAAGCAAATCAAGATAATAAGCGGCCTGTAAATCCACATCACATGTATCGAATACGGCAGGAGCTTCCAACGCCAATGCCGCAGCGGCAACAAGTTGCCCTGTCGGTCCACTCATAGTCCTATCAGCACCGGATTGAATATCGCCATACCATGTGAGCAATCCCAAAGTCTGAGCCACCTGATCAGCCTTATTATTGCCCATATTACTCAGCGCTTGCCGAACCAAATCACGAACATTATCAAGCACACTGTTATTATCGATAGCCACTGAAAAACTACCACCACGAGCATCGGAGACATTCCCAGCTTCATATATCGCATCCCATTGATCGCCGAATAAAGCCCGACCAGCATCTGCACCTTGTTCAACATCATTTGCTTTTACCGCGGCAATCGAAGCATCATTAAAGAGCGGCAGACTTCGAATCCCCAGCCCATTATTTTTCTTCGTATTACTGGGGACATCCACCACAGGCGCTTCCGTTGCGTTATCCAACGAATCCACCACTCGCTGCGCATAGGCCCGAGCAGTCACCGGGAAAACCAAGGAAGCAGCCGCAAGTAGTGCAACCAAAATGGTAAATACCCATCGAAATGCCATCCAAGGATCACGGGCGACACTGGCGGTGGCAGACTTCCCGCCCGACTTCGCATGGTCTGACCGCCGCTTCGCCTGTTCAGGCTTACGAGGCTCCGACTGACTAGCAGATATTGCAGCCACAGTAGTTGGAGAATCTATATTCTGAGGTTGCGGGTCATATGATTCGCCGTGCTGATCGTTCGTCATCGGAAACCCCTACTCTCTTGTTATTGCTTCGATTGCTCGCAATCATCTTTGCTTAGTAAGCAACCATTCCCGCAGTGTCTATGATAGGCCTCGAAAAATGTCGAATGTAAAAACCGCAGATGACTACAATGTGTCAGCATGACCGATGATTTTGACGCGCCGCTTGAGCAGGAATCCACTGCGAACGCCACTTGGAGCCGTATGCTGCAGGGCAATCGCCGCTTTGCAGAGGGTAAGGCCGAACATCCGTGGCAGGATGGGGAGACCCGGGAATCGCTGATTGACCAGCAGAATCCGGATGCCGCTGTGCTCGCCTGCGCCGATTCCCGCGTACCCCCCGAGATTATTTTCGACCAGGGTCTTGGCGATCTGTTCGACGTGCGCACCGCCGGTCAGATGATTGACGATGCGGTCGTCACCTCGCTGGAATACGCCGTGAACAAACTCAAGGTCAGCCTGATCGTGGTGCTCGGCCATGAGCATTGCGGCGCCATCGAACAGGCCATCCGAGAGCTCGACAAGCTCGGCGACCTCAAAGACGAGGAACTGGAAACCCGCATCAGCGAAGCCGACTCGCGGATTCTCAGAGCCGTGGGCATTTCGGTGCATATGGCCCGCGAAGCGGAATTGGACAGCGAGGAGGACTTCGAGCGCGTCCATATCGCGCACACCATCGAAGACCTGGTTGAGCGCTCCGGCGTCATTCAGGAGGCGCTGGCCGACGAGCGGCTCATGATCGTGGGCGCGCGCTATTCGCTGACCACCGGCAAGGTCGAAGTACTGAGTTTCTAGCTCACCGGGCAACTTCGCTCCGCACCGCAACACAGTGCAACGCATCCAGCGCAATGACATGCCGACCCCGTATGATGAAAACACTATGTCACTTGGCTTGAACATTGCGCTGATCCTCTTCTTTCTTCTCCTTGGGTCGGTTTTCGCCGGTACCGAGCTGGCGTTGGTGAGCCTGCGCGGTTCGCAAATCGACCAGATGGAGCAGGAGGATGCCAGGGGAGCCCGCGTGGCGAAAATCGCCCACGATCCCAACACCTTCCTCTCCTCCGTGCAGATCGGTGTCACGCTGTCGGGATTTCTCTCCGCATCATTCGGCGCATCGTCGATAGCCCCCTATCTCATTCCGATTGTCGAGCAGTGGGGAGTGCCCACAGGCTTCGCCAGCGGCCTGGTCAATGTGGTGCTCACCTTGGTGATTTCCTATCTCTCCATCGTGATCTCCGAAATGGTTCCCAAACGAATCGCCATGCAACGATCCGAACAGATCGCCCGCGCAGTGGTCCCGGCCATCGACGTATTTTCGAAAATCTGCAGGCCGATTATTTGGCTGATCGGCAAAAACACCAACGGCATCGTACGTCTTCTGGGCTTCGATCCGAACGAAACCGAATCCGAAGTGTCCGACGACGAGCTGCGTGTCCTGGTCAATTCCAACACCAATCTCGGCAAGGACGAGCGAACGATTCTCGATGACGTGTTCGACGCTTCCGAAACGATTGTGGCCGAGGTGATGCGCCCGCGCGCCGACGTGGTGTTCATCGACGCCGACCAGCCAATTGCCGAAGCCGCCGAATTCGTACGGAATCAGCCGTATTCGCGGTATCCCGTCACTGGAAAGGATTTCGATGACGTGATCGGTTTCGTGCATGTACGTGACCTTTTGGATGTGCGTGATCCGAACGCAACCACCGTACGCGATGTCACACGCGAGGGCATTTCGCTGCCCGGCACGTCCAAGTTGCTGCCCAGCCTTGAACTGCTGCGCAAACGCGGCATTCATCTGGCTGTGGTGATCGACGAGTATGGCGGCACGGACGGCATCGTCACCCTTGAGGACATGACCGAGGAGCTGGTGGGCGACATCCGCGACGAATACGATCTGCCGACCGAAAAGGGCGGCGAGCGGCGGCGGCGCACGGTTTTCGTCAATGGGGTCGCCACGATTGAGGGAGGCATGACCATTGAGGATTTCGCGGATCTGACCGGCATCGAACTTGAAGACGGCCCGTACGAAACGGTGGCCGGATATTTCCTGGCGCACACCGGCAAAATGGGTCAGGTCGGCGATGTGCTGCATTCCGACGACGGCTATGACATGGTGGTAATGGCCATTGACGGCAGGCGCATCGAGACGATTGAGGTGCGCCGGGCCGACGCCGCGAAGGGCACGACGTCCGGCAATTCCTCCCCGGGCGCGGACGATAGCTCCAACGGCGGCAAGAGCTGAGATTGCCGTTGGAGACTCTCAATCGGCCGCCCCTATCCGATGAACCGCTGATTGAGCTCGCGACGCAGCACACGCCAATTCGGCAAAGAGACACTCATACGGCGCTGGAATTCGATGCCGTGCCCGCTCGCCAGCAGATGCGTCATTTCATGCACCAGCACATATTCCAGAAATCGCGGAGGCAGTTCGGCAAGCTGCAGGTTCAGTCTGATTCTCCCCGTTGCGGGCGTGCAGGATCCCCATCGTGAAGTCATAAGCCGCAAGGTGATATGCGTCGGCCTCCGCCCGACGATCGGCTCCCAATGATCCACCAGCGTCGGCAATTGCGCTTCGATGCGGGATTTGGCGGCTTGCAGGCGCTCGATGGTCCACTGGGATCCGGCATCACCGCGACGCTCCGCAGCGGCGGCCATGCGGGCCTGCTGTGTGAGGATCCATGCGCGTCTGGAATGGACGAATCGCGCAATGGTACGCTCGGACACAGTCATAGGAGCGGAAACCCGAATGTTCCCACTCGGAGGGCCGACCCGCAGATACAGGTTCTTGATGGGTTTTCGGGTTATGGTCACATCAAGTCCATCAATCAGCATATGCGCATTGTGTCGCACGCTTGTGACTTTGCCCACGGGATCGACAGATGATGAGGAAGGCTGCGCCGAGAAGACAGTCCACTGGACTGTCTTCCGTTTCGGCTCGCGCGGCCGGCTGGTGCAATTCCTTCGGAATCACGGCCGACCGCATGTCGCACGCTTGTGACTTTGCTACGCAAAGTCGGCGGAATAAGGAGGATTCCGCCGGCACGACAGCCCACCGGGCTGTCTCTAAAGACCGGCTCCATGTCGCACGCTTGTGACTTTGCTACGCAAAGTCGGCGTGCGACACGCCGATTGACATGTGGGGATTCACTGGTAGACTAGTCGATTGTGCGCTTTCGAAGGCGTATGGATCGGGCCCGTAGCTCAGCTGGTTAGAGCGCATCCCTGATAAGGATGAGGTCGGAGGTTCAAGTCCTCCCGGGCCCACGGAGGAAGGGTAGCGGCACATAATGATGCCGCTCTTTTTTTCCAATGCCATCATTGCCCATCCCTTGTTCAGTCAGGTGCAATGAATGTCAATGGGGCATTGGCGCAGCTGGTAGCGCATCTGCTTTGCAAGCAGAGGGTCGCCGGTTCGAACCCGGCATGCTCCACAGATAACCACATACGACGGGGCCCGCGGGATCATTTGATTCCGCGGGCCCCGTCGTTTACCGGCGCGCACCTTTTTTACTTGTTTTCCTCGCCGGGCATGACCTCGTCGCCATCATGGATGACCACATAACCACCCTTGGCATAGATGTCGTCATGTTCCGGATCCGGAGGAATCACCACCGGCGCCTTGCGGGAATCCTCAACGGGGAACGCAGGCAGTTTGGCATAGTTGTCCTGAACCTTCTTGCAGGAGGCCAGGAAGCCCTTCCGCTCCTCATCGGTGAGGTCAAGCTCGTATACCTCCTCAACACCGTTGGCGTCGACCAGCGCCGGAACGGAGATGAAGAATCCGGACTGTCCATACTGCCCGTCCAGATACGTGGATACCGGCAGCACCACATGTTCGTCATGCACGATGGCGCGCGTAATACGCACAGCGGAGTTGGCTATGGCGAACTCGGTGCAGTGCTTGCCCGCATAGCACCAATATCCGCCACGCAGAGCCTGCTCCTCGAGCTTGGCCTTGTCGAAACCGTAGCGATCCGGGTTCACGGCGGCCAGCTCGGCCAGCGGCTTGCCGGAGAACGATACGTTGGACCAGGCGGCGATTTCGGTGAAGCCATGCTCGCCCAGCATGTAGGCGTTGATGGACTCCGGAGACACGTTGGTGGCCAATGCGATGGCGGACCTAAGACGCGCGGAGTCAAGGCACGTGCCGGTGCCCATCACATGGGACGCGGGCAGGCCGGACAGGCGATGGATCTCACGGACCACCACGTCATTCGGGTTCGTCACATTGACATAGAAGCCCTTGAATCCCGCGGCGGCAAGACGCCCGACGAAGGTGCGCACCATATGGCAGGTGGCATACAATTCGCCGTCACGGGACACCGCGGACAGTGTCACATGCCCCACCGCATTGACGATGACATCGCAATCAGCCAGCCGCTCATATTCGGCGTGGCAGTTGTATACACGAACGCGGTGCGGCGCGAAGACGGAAGAATCGTTGAGATCCTGGGCCTCCGCGGCAACTTTCTTCTCATTGACATCACACAGGTAGATTTCGTCGGCAATGCCTTGCAGC
This sequence comes from Bifidobacterium sp. UBA744, assembly GCA_002298605.1. GTDB lineage: Bacteria > Actinomycetota > Actinomycetes > Actinomycetales > Bifidobacteriaceae > Bifidobacterium. The sequence goes on from DBKS01000027.1 coordinate 20,249, forward strand.
ACAAGGCTGTTGCCCACATGCGCACCCACGTGCCCCAAACCGACGATGCCAACCTTTACCGGACCGATTGCCATATTCCCTTCTTTCTGTTGCGAACCGCATATCAGTACAATGGACAATACATATCCGATCGTGAGCATAAGTGCGGCTGTGTATACTCGTCTGTTACCGTTTACTATGTGAGCGCTCCCACTCGCCCGGCCGCCAATCCGTCATGCCGGATCCCACCATCTGGGATACCATGCCATCCACGAGACGGCGATACCGTATCACGGAATGGCCTCTGTTGCGATCGAAATATTCCACATACAATGTGAACGTCTCATTTACCCAACCAAGGAGAATCATGCTCACTGATGAGTACGTAAAAAGGGTGTACGCCCAGGTGGAGCGGCGCGACGGCGACCAGCCTGAATTTCTGCAGGCCGTACGCGAGGTGTTCGAAAGCCTGCAACCGGTAGTCGAGAAGCATCCGGAATACGAGAAGGCCGGCGTGCTGGAACGTCTCGTCGAGCCCGAGCGCGTGGTGAAATTCCGTGTCGCATGGGTCGACGACGAAGGCAAGGTCCAGGTCAATCGCGGCTATCGCATCCAGTTCAATTCCGCCATCGGCCCCTACAAGGGTGGCCTGCGCTTCCACCCCACCGTCACCGAATCCGTGATCAAGTTCCTCGGTTTCGAGCAGATTCTCAAGAACAGCCTCACCACCCTCCCCATGGGCGGCGGCAAGGGCGGATCCGACTTCGATCCGAAGGGCAANNNNACGCCGAGGTCATGCGCTTCTGCCAGGCCTTCATGACCGAACTGCAGCGTCATATCGGCCAGTTCACCGATGTTCCGGCCGGTGACATCAACGTCGGGGCCCGCGAGATCGGCTACCTGTTCGGCCAATACAAGCGCATCCGCGACGAGTACTCCGGCGTGCTGACCGGCAAGGGCCTCGAATTCGGCGGTTCCCTGACCCGCACCGAAGCCACCGGCTACGGCCTGTGCTACTACACCGCCGAAGCGCTGCGCGTGCTGAGGAACGACTCCTTCGAAGGAAAGACCGTTGTGGTGTCCGGCTCCGGCAACGTGGCCATCTACGCCACCGAGAAAGCCCAGCAGCTCGGCGCCAAGGTGGTGACGGTCTCCGATTCGAACGGCTACGTCTACGATCCGGACGGCATCAAACTCGACGTCGTCAAGGACATCAAGGAAGTCAAGCGCGGCCGCATCAAAGAGTATGCCGAGCGCGTGCCCGGCGCCGAATACCACGAGGGCAGCAAGGGCGTCTGGACCGTCCCGTGCGACATCGCCCTGCCGTGCGCCACCCAGAACGAAGTGAACGAGGAGTCCGCCGAAGCGCTGGTAAAGAACGGCTGCAGGGTCGTCTGCGAGGGCGCCAACATGCCGTCCACTCCGGA
>DBKS01000027.1:21738-38446 GCA_002298605.1 Bifidobacterium sp. UBA744
GCCAACGCCGGCGGCGTAGCTGTTTCCGGCCTTGAAATGAGCCAGAACAGCTACCGTCTGAGCTGGACCTTCGAAGAGGTCGATGCCAAGCTGAAGAGCATCATGGAAACCATCGTCGCCAACTCGCTTGGCGGCCGCCAAGGAGTATGGCTCCGAAGGCGATCTGATGCTCGGCGCGAATGCCGCCGGTTTCGTCAAGGTCGCCAACGCCATGGTCGCCCAGGGCGTGCTCTGATTATCGTCCCGACATTACGCGACACTATGCGGCCGGTCTCCCTGATGAAGCTATAGGGGGAGCCCGGCCGCTTCCGTACTATTACGCATGATGGCTCCCCGGCTCTTCGGCCTCGCCGCAATCGACCGCCGACCGCCTGGTCAGAGGCGATCCAACGCCTTGTCGACTGTGGTGGGCGGAAAGATGGAACACCAGGCGGTAACCGACGCCCATGAGGTGACAATGCCGAAATACCGACGACGAGCCTCGGGCTTGCTCATGGTCAGATCGTGAATACCGCCGGGAATGCGCGCAACGGCCACCAGATCCCCCAGTTTCAGCGCGGCCTGGCGGATTGCCGTGACGTCGAGCACCACATCGGCCTCGCGCATGCGTTCATCCCAGTTTGGTTGGATCATTGACGTGTTCGACGTGCACACCAGCACCGGAACCTGGATGTCCAATCCAGCCGCCACCTCGGCCTGTCCATTGAAGATGGCCTGCATCCAGCCGGCGCGGGGCAGAAACCTGCCACCGGTGACCTGCGCCGACGAGGGATAATCCCATTCGCCGCCCTGTGCATGTTCGATGATCCGTCCGTAGAAGCCCGGATCGTTCAGCGGCAGCACTGTTTTGCCCCCCGCCAGCAAGAACCCCTTCAGCACCGGGGTGGTGATCACGCGGAACATGGTATTGCCCTGCAGCTCCAGCCAAGGGGAATTCAACGCCAGCGCGCGCACATGATGCGGATGCTCGCGGTTGGCCCACAGCGACATAATGAGCCCGCCTTCGGAATGCCCGATGCCGAGAATACGTACGGCACCGCCAAGTTCGACGACGATCTGATCCCTTAATGCGTTCAATTCGGCGGCGTAATCATGCAGATCCTCGATGTACCCCGGCGTTTCCCCCTCTCGCAACGACCGGCCATACCGCCGCAGATCCACCGCGTAAAAGGCGACGCCCAACGACTCCCAATACTCCGCGGCATGGCGGCGATAGAAATAATCGTTCCATCCATGCACATACATGATGGCCAGCGGTTTGCCCGCCACGGATCGTCGCCAGCGCAGCCACCGCTCGCGCATGCCGAGACCGGCCGGGTTCTTGCGCACAAACGTCGCAACGACATCGCCCTCGCCGTCCCGCCCCAAGTGGACGGTCGCCTGCTGATAACCATCCATGATCGCGTCGGGACGCCATTCGTCCATCCGATACCCGGTTTCAGGCTTGAGGTCGGGGTCGACGGCGGCAACAAGGTGAGAGGCGTCCCCGGAACCGGCTCCCATAACGGCAGCAGCCGCCGGCGCCGGTTCATTCGACGCTGGCGGCTGCTGGTCAGTCGCGTGTTCGCCCTTCTCAGTCATCGCCAAGCGTCAGATGGATGCCGCCGACCAAGGCGCATACCACGTTGTAGAGGAACGCGCCGATGGTGGCCAGCACCATGATGAGGACTACTTCGAAAATCGACAGGATGGTGGTCGCCGAAATCACCGTGCCGAAGGACAGCACGCTCGACAGATCCAATCCGGACAGGCCGGTGCTCGATATCATGCTGTTGACGGAATCGAACAAGCCGATCATGTTGAGCAACGCCCAGATCAGCGACACCGCCACAATCTGGATAATTGCCCCGGCGATGGCCAGCAGGAACGACACCTTGGCCACGCTCCACGGATCCACATGCGTAAGCGACAGCTTCATGCGACGGGCGCGAGGAACGCGCCGCACCGGGGCCACCGGCGCGGCATTCGACTCGGATGAGGCTGCGACGTAATCGCCCGCCGAAGCAAAGGCCTCCGGCTGGGAGGTCGCGGAGCGGGGTATGCGGACCTCGGACTCGTTACCGTTATCGCTCATGGATTCTCCTTGGTTCCTGATGCCGTATCTTAGGGCAGACTACCACTACTCGTGGCCCTGCTGATCGGCGTCCTGCGAGGCTTCACCGGATTGTGACGCCGTGTTCTCGCCCGACGCGTCGGATTCGTCCGAATCGTCCTGCTCCGGGTTTCGCGCGATCGAGATGATCTCATCGCCCTTGTCCGGCTTGGCCAGCGTGACGCCCTGCGTGGTGCGTCCGGTGCGCTTGACCTCGGACACATCGGAACGGATCACCTTGCCGGACTTCATAATGGCCAGAATCTGATCCTCTTCGCCGACCACCACGGCACCAACCAGCGTGCCGCGCTCCTCGGTAAGCTGCACGGCCTTCACGCCCAAGCCGTTGCGGCCCTGCAGACGGTATTCCTCAATGGCGGTGCGCTTGGCAAAGCCCTCGTTGGTGACCACCAGCAGGTCCTTGTCCGTGTCGCCCCACACCACGTCCATGGCGAGCAGTTCGTCGCCGTCGCGGAACTTCATGCCCTGCACGCCGGCGGTCTGGCGGCCCATGGGTCGCAGCTGCTCGTCGTTGGCCTCGAACTTCAGGCTCATGCCTTGCCTGGAAACCAGGATGATGTCGTCCGTGTTGTTGCACAGCGCCGCGCCGATCAGCTCGTCGACGGGCTCTCCCGTGGCCTCGTCGGCCATGAGCCGCACGGCGATCAGTCCACCGGCGCGAGAGGAGTCGTATTCGCTCAGACGGGTTTTCTTGATCTTGCCTGAACGGGTGGCCAGCACCAGGTACTCGGCCACTTCGTAATTCGGGATGGACAGCACGGTCTGGATGGCTTCGTTCGGCGCCAGCTGCAGCAGGTTCGCCACATGCTGCCCCTTGGAATCGCGGGATCCCTCCGGCAGCTCATACGCCTTGAGTCGGTAGACGCGACCGCGGTTGGTGAAGAACAGCAGCCAGTTATGCGTGGAGGTGAGGAAGAAATGATCCACCACGTCGTCCTCGCGCAGCTTGGCGCCTTTGACGCCTTTGCCGCCGCGGTGCTGGGCACGATATTCATCGGCCTTGGTGCGCTTGATGAACCCGGAGTGTGTCAGGGTGACCACCACGTTCTCCTCGGCGATCAGGTCCTCGACATTCATCTCACCGGAGAACGGAAGGATCTTGGTACGGCGATCATCGCCGTACTTGCTGACGATCTCATCCAACTCGTCGCCGATGATCTGGCGCTGACGTTCCGGACGGGCCAGGATATCGGCGTAATCGGCGATCTTGCGCTGGAGTTCCTCATGCTCGTCGATGATCTTCCGGGTCTCCAGATTCGCCAGACGAACCAGTTGCATCGACAGGATGGCATCAGCCTGCACCTGATCGATGTCGAGGAATTCCATCAGCTTCGGACGGGCGTCGTCGCGACCCTGGCTGCTGCGAATCAGCTTGATAACCTCTTCGATGGCATTCAGCGCCTTGAGCAGACCCTGCAGAATATGGTCGCGTTCCTCGGCTTCGCGCTTCAAATACGCGGTGCGGCGCGCAACCACGTCGAGCTGGTGGCGCACCCAGTGGCGGATGAAGGCGTCAAGGCTCAGTGTGCGCGGCACACCGTCGACCAGGGCGAGCATATTCGCGCCGAAGGTCTGCTGCAGCTGGGAATGCTTGTAGAGGTTGTTCAGCACGACCTTCGGCACGGCATCGCGCTTCAAGACCAGCACGAGTCGCTGGCCGGTACGCCCCGAGGTTTCGTCGCGCATGTCGGCGATGCCCTGGATCTTGCCGTCGCGGACGGCCTCGCGGATCGACACCACCAGACGATCGGGGTTGACCTGATACGGCAGCTCGGTGACCACCAGGCACATGCGGCCGTTGATCTCCTCGGTGTTGACCACGGCGCGCATGGTGATGAGGCCGCGACCGGTGCGATAGGCCTGCTCGATGCCCTTATGGCCGAGAATGGTGGCGCCGGTGGGGAAGTCCGGCCCCTTGATGCGGGCGAGCAACGCCTCGAGCAGTTCCTCGCGGCTGGCGTCCGGATGGTCCAGCGCCCAATGCACGCCGTCCGCCACTTCGCGCATGTTGTGCGGCGGGATGTTCGTGGCCATGCCCACGGCGATGCCGGACGAACCGTTGACCAGCAGGTTCGGGAAGCGCGCGGGCAGCACGGTCGGCTCCTGCGTCTTGCCATCATAGTTGGGAATGAAGTCGACGGTGTCCTTGTCGATGTCGCGCACCATTTCCATGGCGAGCGGCGCCATGCGGCATTCGGTGTAGCGCATGGCGGCGGCGGGATCGTCGCCGGGGGAGCCGAAGTTGCCTTGACCGTCAACCAGCATGTACCGCATGGACCACGGCTGGGCCATGCGCACCAGGGTGTCGTAGATGGCGGCGTCGCCGTGCGGATGGTACTTGCCCATCACCTCGCCGACCACGCGTGCGCACTTGTTGTAGCCGCGGTCGGGGCGATAGCCGCCGTCGTACATGGCGTACACCACACGGCGATGCACCGGCTTCATGCCGTCGCGCACATCGGGCAGGGCTCGATCCACAATCACCGACATGGCGTATGCCAGGTAGGATTCGCGCATTTCCTTCTGCAGGTCGCGCTGCACGATGGCCGTGCCCTTCAGCAGGCCGTAATCGGTGGTGTCGGCTTCCTGCGGGCTCAGCGGCTCGCTGGAACCATCGGGGGTGGGCTGGTCCTTGAACGAATCCTCGCCGTTCGCGCCCTCTCCGTTCAGATTCTCATCATGTTCGTTGTTGTTGTCGTCTGCCAAAGCTGTGTTCCTTTGTTGTTAGCTTCTGTAGCTCCGAATCGCGGTTGCGCGGATTCCTTCCGTCGGGATCCGCGCAACCGCCCGTTCTCAGGCGTCAATGAAGCGGGCGTCGTGGGCATTGCGCTGGATGAAGAGTCGACGCGGTTCGACCTCGTCGCCCATCAGCATGGAGAAGGTCTCATCGGCCTGGGCCGCATCCTCGATATGGATCTGCTTGAGGATGCGATGATCGGGATCCATGGTGGTCTCCCACAGCTCCTGATACGTCATCTCGCCCAGACCCTTGTAGCGCTGGATGCCTTCGCCCTTGGGCAGCTGACGGCCGGCGGCGCGACCTTCGGCGAGCTTGCGGTCGCGCTCGGTATCGGTGTACACGAAGTCGTGCGCGCCCTTGGTCCATTTGATGCGGTACAGCGGCGGCATGGCCACATACACGTAACCGGCGGTGATCATCGGTCGCATGTAGCGGAAGAACAGCGTCAGATTCAGCGTGGCGATATGCGCGCCATCCACATCGGCATCGGCCATGATGATGACCTTGTGGTAGCGCACCTTGCTCAGGTCGAAATCCTCGCCATAGCCGCCGCCCACCGCGGTGATCAGCGATTCGATGGTGTCGGACTTCATCATGCGGTCGAGGCTGGCGCGCTCGGTGTTGAGGATCTTGCCGCGCAGCGGCAGGATGGCCTGAGTAATGGGGTTGCGGCCCTGAATGGCGGAACCGCCTGCGGAATCACCCTCCACGATGAACAACTCGCACTCGGCCGGGTTGCTGGACTGGCAGTCCTTGAGTTTGTCGGGCATGCCGGCGGACTCGAAGATCGACTTGCGACGCGTGTTTTCGCGCGCTTTCTTGGCGGCCAGACGGGCGCGGGATGCCTCGATGGCCTTCTGGATGATCATCTTGGCCTCATTGGGATGCGCGTCGAACCAGTCGCCGAGCTTCTCGGTCATCACTCGCTGCACGAAGGTCTTGGCCTCGGAGTTGCCGAGCTTGGTTTTGGTCTGGCCTTCGAACTGCGGGGTGGTGAGCTTGACCGACACCACAGCGGTCAGTCCTTCGCGCACATCGTCGCCGGAGAGGTTCTCGTCCTTCTCCTTGAGAATGTTCTTTTCCCTGGCGTATCGGTTCACCATGCCGGTGAGCGCGGCGCGGAAGCCCTCCTCGTGGGTGCCGCCTTCGGTGGTGGAGATCGTGTTGGCGAAGGTGTGCACCGCCTCGGAGTACGCGGTGGTCCACTGCATGGCGATTTCAGCGGAAATGCCGAGCTTGAGGTCTTCCGCCTCGAAGTCGATCACATCCTCCTCGACCGGCGTGGATTTGCGGGACTTGACCAGATAGACCACATAGTCCTTGATGCCGTTCATGTACTGGTAGGTGACGGTCTGATGCAGCTCTTCAGCCACGTTGTCGCCGTCCCCGGCCACCTCGTCGCCGGCCTGGTCGAGCTGTCGCTCATCGGTCAGCGTGATCTTGAGCCCCTTGTTCAGGAAGGCCATCTGCTGGAAGCGGCTGCGCAGGGTTTCGAAGTCGTAGACGGTGGTTTCGAAGATCGCCGGATCGGCCCAGAACGTCACGGATGTGCCGGTGGATTCGGTCTCCTCCATCGGACGGTCCTTCTTGAGCGGGGCAACGGGCTTCTGGTTCTTGTAGGTCTGGGTCCAGTGGAATCCCTGGCGGCGTACCTCGATGTCCACCTGTGTGGACAGCGCGTTCACCACGGAAATGCCCACGCCGTGCAGGCCGCCGGACACCGCGTATCCGCCGCCGCCGAACTTGCCGCCGGCATGCAGCTTGGTCATCACCGTTTCCACGCCGGAGATGCCGGTAGCCTCAACCACGTCGACGGGGATGCCTCGACCGTCATCGACCACTCGGATGCCGTTATCCGGCAAAATGGTCACTTCGATGTGACTCGCATAGCCAGCCAACGCCTCGTCGACGGAATTGTCGACAATCTCATACACCAGATGATGCAAGCCTCTGGAACCCGTGGAACCGATGTACATGCCCGGGCGAATGCGCACGGCTTCCAGTCCTTCAAGCACCTTGAGGTCGGACGCGTCATAATGTTCAGGCGACAATGAGTCATCGAGCTGGGCATCTTTGAGTTCGCCGGATTCGGTAACCTCGTTCGGCGTTTCATCCGTATTCAGTTCTGCCACTGAAGAATTCCTTTCATGCGCAAATACCCTGCTTCGGTGAGGGTTCCGCGCGACACCATACGTCCCAAAACGCCAATAACGGGCGTTTCTGGGCGTCTACCCGTCTCCGGCTAGGGTACCAGCAATAGGGGACGTCAGCCCTGTGCGCCCCCATATCGCCTATAGCCGAATCTGCCGCTTTGAGGCCCGGTAACCACCACTTTTTCGATGGGCAGCCCCGCCAGGCGTTCGGCGATCTTCGCCCGGAGCTGCGGAATCAGATAGGTCAGCTGCGTCGCCCATACCGTGGATTCCGCCCGAATGGTCAGCACGCCGTTCGCATAGCCGGCAGGACGCGAATGCATGGCGATGCCGGATCCGACCACGTCGTCCCAATGGTTCTCAAGTTGCGCGAGTTTGAGATGCGGCCCCCAGTTGCCGCTGACCGACAGCGCATCCGCCACCGATCCCAGTCGGCTGGGGTCGCGACCGGGTTTGCCGAAGTTGAGCCACGCCTGTTCGGCCTTGCGCAACCGGGACGCACGGGAGAATCGCCGTTGGGTGAATCGCTCGAACACTTCGGCCGGCAGCCGGCGCGGATCCAGCCCCAGCTGTTCGGCGATGGGCTGCTTCATGCCGGGTCTCCGATCATGGCCGCAATATCGTCGTGGTCGTTTCCACCGTCAGCCGTCAGATCCTCCACATTGATCACCGTGGCATGACGGGTGCGGGGAATGTCGCCGGAGGCGGCCACGGTGATCAGCACCTGCTGCTGGGCGGCGGCGAATTCCAGGATCTGGGCGCGCCTGGATTCGTCGAGCTGGGCGAAGACATCATCGAGGATGACCACGGGAGAGCCGCCTTGGTCGCGGATCAGCTCGAACAGCGCCATTTTCAATGCCAGGGCCATCGTCCACATTTCGCCGTTCGAAACGTATGCCCTCGCATCCATGCCGGCAAGTTCAATGCCAAGGTCGTCACGCTGCGGGCCGATCAAGTTGATGCCGCGCGAGGCCTCGCCCGGGTAGATGCGCTGGAAATGCTCACTGATGGCCATTTCCGGATGTTCCGACAGCATGACCTCCTCGAAGCCGGGGCGGTATGCCAGACTGGCTCGTTGACCGGCGGCACCGGCGCTATGGCCGGACAGTGTCGCATAGAGGTCGGTGAACGGGCCGGACAAACGATCAACCAGTCTGGCCCGCGCACGTGTCAACGCCACTCCCAGTTCGATGAACTGCCCCGTCCAGATCTCCAATCCGCTGAGCGCCCGGTCCACGGTTTCGCCGTCGCGGGAACGCTGGGCGATCTGCTTGAGCAGTGCAGCGCGCTGTTGGGCGATATGCCCGAATCGCTGTGCGAGATCGTAGTATCCGGCGTCCAGCAGCGCGCCGGCCTGGTTGAGGAACCCGCGGCGGACGGCCGGATCAGCCGAAATGAGTCGCTGATCCTCCGGAGCAAAGGCGATGCAGGGAATCCGTCCCACGATATCACGCAGGTAGACGCTGGAGCCGCCGTTGATCCGGCCGCGGTTGGCCCCTCGGACCGGCACGGTCACCTCATAGGTGACGGTACGGCCGCCGTCAACGACATTGGCTCGGATAACGGCCGATCGTTCGCCTCGCTTCACCAATGGCACCGATGACGCCGTCCGATGGCTGGCACCGGTGGCCAGCACCTCCACCGCTTCGACGATATTGGTTTTGCCCAGTCCGTTGCGTCCCCGCAGGATATTGACGCCCGGCTGAAGATCAAGAACGCAGGAGTCCCATGAGCGGAAGTGGTCAAGCGCGAGTTTTGAAATGTACATGAATGAGGTTGGTCGCCCGTCAGTTGAAGCGCATCGGCACCAACAGATAGCGGTAGTCCATCGACTCGTCGGAGTCCGCCTCCTGCTGGCCGTTGAATTCGACGGCCTTCACCGCCGTGGTCATCTTCATGCGAACGAACGGTTCGGTGATGGCCGCGAGCCCCTCCTTGAGGTATGAGGGGTTGAACGCGACGGTGATGTTCTCGCCGTCCATGTCCACGTCAAGCACTTCGGTGGCCTGGGCCTCGTCGGCGGCACCGGCGGAGAGGGTGAGCTCCTGGCCGGAAAACGCCATGCGGATCGGGGCGTTGCGCTCGGCCACCAGTGCCACGCGGCTGATGGCGTCCAGCAGCAGTTGGCGGTTGATCACCGCGTGGATCGGGTATTCGTCGGCGAATAGGCGGTCGACTGCCGGGAATTCCCCGTCGATCAGCTGCGAGGTGGAGACACGGCCGGCGTTCTCGAAACCGAGCAGGCTCGAGTTCGCCTCGTCGAAGTCGATGACCACGTTCTGCGAGGTGTCGAGCGATCGAGCCACATCCTTGAGCAGGTTGCCTCGGACCAACGTGATGGTGTCAACGTCGAGGTCCTTGGGAGTCCAGGTGAAGCTGGCGCGGGACAAGCGGAAGCGGTCCGTCGCGGTCATGACGACCTTGTCACCGGTGAAGTTGATCTTCACGCCGGTCAGTACGGGCCGGCTTTCCTCGCGGGACACGGCGACGGTCGCCTGGTTGACTGCTTGGACGAATGTGGGGGCGTCCACTTGTCCGAGTTTGGCCGGGACGACCGGAAGATCCGGGTATTCGGAGTCGGGCATGAGTTGCAGGGTGAACGTCGATTTCCCGGATGTGATGGTCAGTTTCGAGTCGTCGGTGGAAAGGTACGTTTTCTCGCCCGGAAGACTTTTGGTGATATCCGCCAGCAGCTTGCCCTGGACAAGGGCGCTGCCTGCCTCGTCCACGCCGGCTTCGATGTGGTGTCGGGCTGAGACCTCGTAGTCGAAGGCGCTGAGTTGCAGTGCCCCGTCAAGCGCTTCAAGTTGCAAACCTGCAAGAATCGGTGTGGCCGGTCGGGCGGGGATGACGCGTGTGGTCCAAGCTACGGCATCGGCTAGCGCTGAGGAATTGATTTCGACTTTCATTGTGCCCCTTGGCTTTGGTGGTTCGTGATCTGAAGTTCATTCTAGCGAAGGGGCGGGCGTTTGTCGGTGCTTCGTTGGCGGGCCAGTGATGATGGCGATGATGAGCTTATATATAAGGTTCATCATCGTAATAAAGGCGGTGGATACGGTGGATAACTTGTTTTTCGGGCGGAATGACGGTTATCCACGCAGTTGGTCACAGTGGACAACGCGGGGAAGTGGGTGTGTGCAAATGCCCGAGTTATCCACCGCTTGCGGACGTCTCCAAAGTTGTCCACAATTTCGGTGGATGCATCCACGACTTGTTACCAGTGAAATTCGGCGTTTTCCACCGGATATACCCAAGGTTTACCCACATTCGTGGAAAAACCTGTGGATAACTTTTTTGGAGGGGCATCACACGAAGAATGTTCATATGCTCCGCGCCGGTCTGTCCGGAAGACGCCGGACGAATGGGGCCAACCGCCGCGATCAGCCGTTGGGATGTTGCTTGAGCCGGATGGTCAACTCCATCACGTAGTTGTAGATCTCGCGCTTCTGCTGCATTTCGTCGCTGATGCGCGTGCAGGCGTGCAGCACGGTGGTGTGGTCGCGCCCGCCGAATACCTGGCCGATGTCGAACAGCGACATGCTGGTCATCTCCCGGGCCAGATACATGGCGATCTGCCGGGCGTTGGCGATGTTCTTGGTGCGTGACCGGCCCACCAGATCATCAAAGGTCAGGCGGAAGTATTTCGCCACCTGGGTGATGATGTCGGTGGGCTTGACCTCCACGTCGGCGGAGAAGAAGTCCTGCAGGGTCTGCTCGGCCAACGCCCTGGTCACCGGCTGGTTGTTCAGCGAGGCCATGGCCGTGACGCGGGTCAGCGCGCCCTCGAGCTCTCGAATGTTCTCAGTGAATCGCTCGGCAATGAGATCAAGCACATCATTGGGCACCGTCACATTGTTGCGCGAGGCGATCATGCGCAGAATCGCGATGCGGGTCTCCAGATCCGGCGGCTTCACGTCCACGGTCAGGCCGGAGTCGAAGCGGGAGATCAGTCGGGCCTCGAAGCCCTTCAGGTTTTTCGGAGCCACATCGGAGGCGATCACAATACGTTTGTTGGCCTGATACAGCGCGTTGAAGGTGTGGAAGAACTGCTCCATCGTCTCGGTCTTGCCGCTGAGGAACTGGATGTCGTCGATCAGCAGCACATCCACTTCGCGGTAGCGCTGGTTGAACGCGGTGATCTGACCTTGGGATCGCGCGGAATTCTGCAGGGCCGAGATGAATTCGTTGGTGAATTCCTCACTGGTCACATACAGCACCTTGAGCGAGGGGTCCTTGATCAGCGCGTAGTTGCCGATGGCGTTGAGCAGATGGGTTTTGCCCAGTCCGGAACCGCCATAGATGCACAGCGGATTGAAGTCCCTGCCGGATCCCTCGGCCACGGCCAGTGCGACCGTGCGCGCGAAACGGTTGGAATCGCCGGGCACGAAGGTGTCGAATGTGGCGTTTTTGTTGAGATGGGTGCTGGGGTCGCGCTCCACCTTGTGCCTGTCGTTGGGATAGGTCGGCGTGTCGAATGAGGGCTGCACCATCTCGGTCTGCGCGAACGAATCAGCCAGATCGTCCACACTGGGCTGGTCGGTGGCGGGGGACGGGGAGGCCTCGGGCACGGCATACGGCGACGCGGGAGCCTCCATCGGATCCGGCAGCAGATAATCCTGCGTGGCGACGCCGCCCTGCTGGCGTGGCCCGGCGGCACGCGGCTCCTGCCGTGCGCGGGCCTCCTGCTTCGGCTGCCGCGACTGTTGCGCCGGCACCACCTTGACGGCGGGGAACATGTCTTTGCCGGTGACCATGTTCAGCGCCTCCACCAGCGGGGCGTTGAGCACATCCATAATTGCCTGCTGGGTGGCCTTGCTGGTCACGCGCAGAATAATCGTGGTGCCGAACATGGCCTCGGGCGTGATGTCCTCAAGCCAGCCCTTGTCGCGTGCGGTGAGGTTGTCGTTATGGCGCAGCAGTTGAAGCACAACATCCCACAGACGCTTGGTGTCGGCGTCCGGTGTAACTTGCCCCATGGCATCCTCCCCTCTTGTTGGCTGTGACGGTCGTCCCGCGGGTCGTGCAAATACGTGCAAATAACAGTAGGACATCTTGACACGAATTTCTGAAGTTATCCACAGCCTCGCGTGTTGCGGTGTCGTAAATGTGAATAACATGGGTGTAATTTGTGGATAACTCAGACGGCAAAGGCGTTATGGTGCATGGTTTCGCGGTGGCTAAAGTAATCCACAAATGTGGGGAACGATGTGGATAACTCGTCCCTGTTTTGACTCAGTCCGGCCAGGCGTGTACTTTGGTATAGCTTGACTTCAAGAGAAGCCGTGCTGAAGCATGGCTCAACACAGACCCGGGAGTACAACCATGAAGAGGACATTCCAGCCTAACAACCGTCGCCGTCACATGAAGCACGGCTTCCGCGTTCGCATGCGCACCCGCGCCGGCCGCGCGGTGATCAACCGTCGTCGTGCCAAGGGCCGCAAGTCCCTGTCCGCCTGATCGCCAAGAAACCGCTTATTACCAACGTGGAACGGCTGAAGAGCCATCAGGAGTTCGTTGCGGTGCTTCGTCGCCGCACGAAGGTGGGGTCGAAGGACATTGTGGCGCATTATCGCCTCACCGATCCCGCTTCGAATGGCGCGGCGAATCGTCGTTTGGGATTGGCGGTATCCAAAGCGGTGGGCACAGCGGTGACCCGAAACCACGTGAAACGTCGTTTCCGGCAGCTGGCCCGCATGTATGAAGACCACCTGCCGGAATCATGCGACGTGGTGCTGAGGGCCAAGCCCTCGGCGGCGACGGCTGACTATAACCAACTGGCTGCGCAGATCGCTTGCACGTTTCGCAAGATCTACGCTAAAACCGCGGCGCGTAACTCATGACTACGTTCATGGGCAAGGGCGTGGCTGCGGCGATCCGCTGGTATCAAACCCGCGTTTCCCCGCTGTTCCCCCCTCGCTGCCGGTACTATCCCAGTTGTTCCGCATATGCGCTGACCGCAGTGCAACGGTTCGGGGCTTTCAAAGGCGGCCTGCTGGGCATATTGCGCATCGCACGCTGCATGCCATGGAATGCGGGAGGCATTGATGATGTTCCCCGCGTCTTTTCGCTGTTTTACCGGTTTCGCTGGTCCAAGGCCCATGAGGAGCCTCGCCTGGTGCCACTGGCATGGGAATCCAAGGAATAGGATCCGACACTTCTATGTATGACGCACAACATTTCACGCTTGACAACGGCATTTTCGGTTTCTTCTATTCGATCCTAAGACCGATTGAATGGCTGATGACCTGGATCATGAAGTTCTTTCATGATCTCCTGGTGCTGATCGGTTTCCAGGATGGTCCCGGCGTCGCGTGGGTGCTGTCCATCGTGTTCCTGGTGCTGGTGGTTCATGCGATCATCCTGCCTGTGTGGTGGCGCTCAATGAAGTCCATGCGCAAAACGCAGGCGATCCAGCCTGAGCTGCAGAGGATCCAACGCAAGTACAAGGGCAGGAACGATCCAGCCAGCCGTGAGGCCATGAGCCGCGAAACCATGAAGCTGTATCAGGATCAGGGCGCGAACCCCATGGGATCCTGCGGCGTCATGTTCATCCAGGGCCCGGCCTTCATGTGCATGTGGTATGTGCTGTCCGCCGTGTCGTATATCGCCACCGGCGTGCGTGAGCCGCTCGGCGCGTTCACCAAGGAGGTCGCTTCCGATTTCGCCGCCTCCTCCGCCTTCGGTGTGAATCTTTCCCAGCGGTTCCTGGAATCCGACCTGACCGGCAAAATCGTGATGGGCCTGTTCATCGCGGTGATGTGCCTGACGCTGTTCTTCCTGCAGTTCAACAACATGCGCAAGAATCTGCCCAAGGCCTCGATGCAGGGATCGATGTACACCATGCAGAAGTTCATGGCCTTCGGTTTCCCCGTGATGTACATCTTCTCCGGCATCGCCTTTCCCTTCGCCGTGCTGGTGTACTGGGTCACGTCGAATATCTGCAACCTGGCACGAAGCATGTTCCAGATCTACACCATTCCGACGCCGGGCTCTCCCGCGGCCGAAGAGAAAGAGACGCGAGACCATAGGCGCGAAAACGCCCGTCGCGCCAAGGCCGGCGAGATGTCTCTGGAGGAGGAGGCTCTGGTGAAGGCCAAGGAAGCCGCCGAGCGCAAGCAGCAGGACGGTTTCCAGCGCCACCAGCCGGTTCGCAGGAAGAAGAAAAAGTAGGCCGGATCCGCCACGCCGACTGTGCACAACGTAGTCGGTCTAGACTGGAATACTGGTACCAGCTTGGGTAAGGAGACAACTATGGCAGACGACGCGAAGACGATCGATCAGCTCAATGAGGAAGCCGATATCGCCGCCGATTACCTTGAGGACCTGCTTGATATCGCCGATTACGAGGGCGATATCGAAATGGGCGTGCGAAATGGTCGTCCGACGGTGCAGATCGTGGCTGATGACGATACGGATATCAAGCATCTCATCGGGCGCAATGGCGAAGTGGTTGACGCCCTGCAGCAGTTGACTCGTCTTGCCGTGCAGCAGAAAACCGGTGAGCGGTCCCATCTGATCGTTGATGTGGACGGATTCCTGAAGCGCAAGCGTCAGCATCTGCGTGACATTGCCTTGGATGCGATTGATGATGTGCGTGAAACCGGCGAGCCGGTGGATCTGAAGCCGATGAATTCCTTTGAGCGCAAGATCGTTCACGATGTTGTTCGCGAGGAGGGGTTCAAGTCGCGTTCGCACGGTGAAGAGCCGCACCGTCATGTGACCATCTATCTTAAGGCCTCGCATGCGGAGTCGTTGGATGGCGAGGATGTGGACGACGAGTTCGACGACGTTACGGAGCCGGTCGAGTCCACGGCGGTTGAGGAGTAAGCGGCATTCGCATAGCCGGCAACCGACGGCGATGCGATCGACGGGGATAATGGTGCGATGCGGTCTGATTGCCGGTCGGTGCGACCCGTCGAATCGTTGTGAGTGAGTTTGGGGCTTTCATCGTGAATTTGAAAGGCGCGTCCGTGGAACAGCAAGAGCTGGAGCGTAAGGTTTTCAAGGCGTCCGATCCCACGGTGACCGACGGGCTTGCGGGTTCCCCGGTCCTTCGTGAGGTATTGGGCGATGCCTATGATCGTCTTGAGATTTTCCATGCGAAGCTGATGGCCGAGGGTGAGCCCAGGGGCCTGATCGGTCCTCGTGACGTGCCGATCGTATGGGAGCGGCATATTCTGAATTCCGCAGCGATCGTGCCATTTGTTCGCGATGCCGCCGAGGGGTTCAAGCGCAAGACCATTGCCGATATCGGTTCAGGTGGTGGGTTTCCGGGGCTGGTCGCCGCGGCTTGTTTGCCCGAGTTTCAGGTTGTCTTGGTCGAGCCTATGGAGCGTCGGGTGGAATGGCTGCGGGAATGTGTCGAAGCGATGCAGCTGAATAATGTGCGCGTGGTGCGGGCCCGGGCCGAAGAGCTGATGCCGGTTCGTGGCCGGGGGCGGGGGCATGATACCGCGCATGCCGGCAGTCATAAAAATGAGAGTAATTCTCATATTCATTCTGCCGTTCCTCGAGATATGGTCGGAAGGCTCTTTACGGTGGTGACTTGCAGGGCAGTTGCGCCTATGACCAAGCTGTCCGGCTGGACCTTGCCGCTGTTGGTGCCGGGTGGTCGATTGGTGGCTCTTAAGGGCCGCAGCGCACAGGCGGAGCTGGATAAGGCGGCTCGCGAGATAGGCAAGGTCGGCGGTGTACGACCTCGCGTCGTTGAGGCGCAGGTCGGTCCTGGGTTGCAACCCACCCATGTGGTGCTGGTGGACAAGCGCTGATTGTCAACCGGTAGCCGGGTTTGTCGCCTTACTTGACATATATTGCAGCGGACGTTGTTCCGGCATACTATGCCACTGCTGGTGGGTGCGCCCTGAAGCTGTACGGTAGATGGGTGGCTGGCTTGGAAGCGACTGTTGTTCTTTCGTTCGTCGTTCTTTGCGCGAGAATTCTCTGATGTCTTCTTTAATCTCAATAGATGTTTCACGTGAAACATGGCCGGTTGCCGTGATTGCCAAGCTGTGTGCATAGCGGCTTGGCAATCACGGGGGGGGCGAAGTGAGTTATCCACAATAGTGAAGGCCGGGAAAAGTTATCCACATTTTCTCCGATTTGGTGGTAGGGGATAAAGAAACGTTGAAAATATAGGGATTTCGAGGTGTGCAACCCCTATATGTAGGGTTCGTTCAGGCTTGACTATCCACAGTTATCCACTGTTATACACAGGCGTGTGCATAAGCTGTTGATAGGCGTTTATCTTGTCCAGTGAGTCCACAAAACTGGTCAATACTGCGTATAAGGAGGACTTGTGGCGAAGATGGACCAGCAACCATCACCGGAAGATGATGAATTCGAATCGGCTGATGACGTTATCAAACGCATTTTTTCGGACGGTTCATCTTCATTGGGATCGACCATAGCGTCAAGCGCCAACCGATCAAAGGAGCTTGATGAGCAGGTTTATCCCAAACCCTCGCGTACACGGTTTATAGCTGTGGCCAACCAGAAGGGCGGCGTGGGTAAAACCACCACCACGGTGAATATCGCGGCGGCTCTTGCCAAAGCGGGGGCCAATGTAATGGTCATCGACATGGATCCGCAGGGCAATGCGTCCACTGCATTAGGCGTGCCGCATGGTAGCGGTATGCCGTCGGTGTACGACATTATTGAGGGGCGTTCCTCCATCGAGGACATCAAAATTCCCTGCCCTGATTT
>DBKS01000027.1:38520-39057 GCA_002298605.1 Bifidobacterium sp. UBA744
CGCAATAATCTGTTACGTAAAGCTCTTCGTACATTCTTGAATCAGAGTGACAAGCACTACGACTATGTGCTGTTCGACTGCGCCCCGAGTTTGGGACTCTTGGTTTTGAATGCGTTGTGCGCCGCATATGAGGTGCTCATTCCCATTCAGGCGGAATATTACGCGTTGGAGGGCCTTGGCCAGCTGATCCACACCATTGGCTTGGCACAGCAGACCTTGAACAAGCATTTGGTTATTTCCACCATTGTGATCACAATGGTCGATCGTCGTACCTTGCTCAGTAAGGAAGTCTTCGACGAGGTGAAACGTCATTACCCGAAATTGGTTTTGGATACGACCATTCCGCGTTCAGTGAGGATTTCGGAGGCTCCAAGCTTTGGTCAAACGGTAATCGCCTACGATCCTCACGGCACTGGGGCGGTTGCATACCGAGAGGTGGCTTTGGAAATAGCGCAACGTTCTGAAGCGGTGCTGCGTCAGATTGAAGAAACAAGGAATGAGGACTGAGATGGCTTCACGTTCGCGATTGGGCAAGGG
>DBKS01000027.1:39158-47481 GCA_002298605.1 Bifidobacterium sp. UBA744
CATGCCGTAGGCGATGTCGTTCCCTCCAAGCCGAAACAAGTCAAGCAAAAGGCGCAGGATGGTGTCCGGCATGGAACTGCAGCCAAACGGACGTCGAATCATGCAGCCAGCCGAAAACGAGCGTCGGTACCGTCGCTCGGTGATCTCACCCATCCGAGTGATATGTTCTTTGGTGCGGATTCCGCTGGCACGCCGAGTGTCATCGACGATATTATCGTCGGTGGTCATACGGAAAATTATGGTGCAGGGCATGGAGTTCGGAAATCCGATCCAGCGGATGTTTCACGTGAAACATCCGACAGGCTTGTGGAGCCGGTGGTCCCCAATTCTGGGACAGCGGCCGAAGCGAAGGCGGATCAGGCTGGCAAGGAAGATGATTTGCGACCTGTTGCAGGAGGATATCTTGCCGAGCTCCAGGTGACCGATATCAGACCGAATGCTCACCAGCCGCGAACCATCTTTGATGAGGATGAGCTGCTTGAACTGTCCGAGTCCATTAAAGAAGTCGGTGTTTTGCAACCCATTGTGGTGAGGCGTCGACCGGCTGATCAGCAGCGAGATGTTTCACGTGAAACATCGAAGCTTCAATCTCAGTCATCACAGGCACCGTATGAGATCATCATGGGTGAGCGGCGTTGGCGCGCTTCCCAGATGGCGGGGCTGGCCACTATCCCAGCCATTGTCAAAACCACTGCTGATGACGATATGCTGCGTGATGCTTTGTTGGAAAACTTGCATCGAGTGGCTTTGAATCCTTTGGAAGAAGCCGCTGCCTATCAGCAGATGATCAAGGAGTTTGGTCTGACGCAGCAGCAGCTGTCGCAGTCGGTGTCCAAGTCGCGCCCGCAAATTGCCAATACCCTCCGTCTACTGCAATTGCCTCCAAGCGTGCAAAAGAAAGTGGCTTCAGGTGTGCTGTCGGCAGGACATGCGCGCGCGTTGCTCGCATTGAACTCCGTCGAGGATATGGATAAACTCGCCCTTCGCATTATTGGAGAGGGTCTTTCCGTGCGATCCACGGAAGAGATCGTGGCGATGATGACCACGCACGACAAGGAGAAAACCAAGGCTCCTGCCAAACGTCGTGCCAATGTATGGGAGGGGTCTGCGATCCAGCAGGGGTTGGAAAACCGTTTTGAAACCAAGGTGGCGATTACTGGCACCAAGAAGCACGGCCGGATCGAGATCACCTTCTCGTCGCCTGAGGACATGGATCGCATCCTGTCGTTGTTGAACCCGTCGAACGCCGATGCCTCCGATGGCTGGGTGTGACGGCGGATAGCAATCAACATGGCATCGGGTGTTGGGGGATACGACATATTCGAACGCGTGTCCGTACATCTTGTGTCGATTGCAATATGGCCGTATCGCGAACGTTCGCGATACGGCCATATCTATTGACTGTATATGTGCTGGACCGTGCGTGACTCTGCTGTGCGCCGCGCCCTACTCTGTTATGCGTCTTCCCCCGTCAGGAACGCCTGTGTGTCCAGAGCTGCGCGGCAGCCCATACCGGCGGCTGAGATAGCCTGTCGATACACCCTGTCGACGCAATCGCCGGCTGCAAAGATTCCGGGGATGTTGGTGCGCGTGGAGGCGCCGCTGGTTATGATATAGCCGTCACGGTCGCGCTTTACAGCAGGGTCAATGCAGTCGGTTGCCGGGGTGTGCCCAATGGCGATGAAAACTCCGCGAGCGGGGAGTGAGGTTTCTTCGCCGGTGATCGTATTGCGCACTGTGATTGAATTGACATGTCGAGCAACTGGTTGTGCCTGGCCGCCGAGCGTGAGTTTCGAGGCGATCCCTCCCAACGTCATTGACGATTTCGTACCGCCTAAACCGGGGATGTTGAAGTTGCCTGACGATGCGGCTGCAGATTCGCCAAGGATTGTCGTCACCACGGTATTGGTTAGAACGGTGATCTTTGGATCGGCCATGACGCGATCCACCATAATCCGCGAGGCCCGGAAGGAGTCGCGACGGTGAATCAGCGTCACTGATGAACCGTATCGCGTCAGGAACTGGGCCTCCTCCATAGCTGAGTCGCCGCCGCCGACCACTACGATCGGCTTGTCCTTGAAGAAAAAACCGTCACAAGTGGCACAATAGGAGACGCCATTGCCTGAGAATTCCTGCTCGCCGGGGACGCCGAGCTTGCGTACGGCTGATCCCACGGTGATAATCGCCGCGCGGGCAAGAAAATGGTCTCCACCGGCGCAGATCACCTCACAAGGATAGGATGCGGCGTTGCCGGATGTCGTCGATTGGTTTGGGGCCGGTGAGGCGTCAAGAGGGCCGCGGTATGTCAGTGACTCAACGTCATCGTCGATGTAGCGCGCGCCAAAGCGTTCCGCCTGTTGCTTCATTCGACCCATCAGATCAGGACCAAGGATGCCTTCGGGGAACCCGGGGTAATTTTCCACTTCTGTGGTATTCATCAACTGGCCGCCGGGTGTCAGTGCACCGGCGATGACCAACGGATGGTACCCCGCGCGGGCCAGATAGGTCGCCGCCGTATGGCCGGCTGGTCCCGACCCAATGATGATGACATTCTCACGTGACTGTTCGCTCATACCTCTAGCTTACGAAATGTTTCACGTGAAACAATGATTTGTCTCGTGCTTATGGCGAACGGAAGTGATGGCGTATTGGCGGGTGGCAGGCCGAGGCGGTTTGGTTATCATGAGCGGAATACAATGACGAGTATCGATCTCATGGCCGTGTGGTGGTCAACGTATCGGCTTGTGATGGATGTGCAGGATGCAGGATGGTGAGGTGGCGTATGCTGGATCCCCGAGCTTTGATGACCTTGCGTGCGATTGAACGTGAAGGGTCATTTTCGGCTGTGGCTCGCAAAACGGGATGGTCGCAGCCGTCGATCAGCCGCCAGATCACGGAGCTGGAAAAGGAATGCGGGGCGGCTCTGGTGCGTCGCACCTCGCATGGCGTGAAACTTACCCGACTGGGGTCGATGCTGTCGCGCTACGGCGAGCTGATCACCAATCGTGTGTTGCAGGCCGAGCATGAGATCAAGGAGTTTCACGGAGGATTGGCCACTCATGTGCAGTTGCTGGCGCCTCCTTCGATCTGTTCGACGATTGCCTCCCGGGCTGTGGTGCAAGTAGGCCGGCACAGTAACGTGGAAATCAGTTTGGGCCAGTCCGAGCCGCAGGAGTCGATTGCGTCGCTGCTTGCAGGCCGAGCTGACTGTGCGTTGATTTTTGGATATGACAGTCTAACCTCATCAAGCGCGGTGGGGGACGAATTGTCGGTGGAGCAGCTTGGACGAGACCAATTGCTGCTGATGGTTCGTCATGGTGATGCGTTGGTGAGTGATCGTGGTGATGACCGAAGTCCTGTGTCGTTGGCCCAGCTCAGGGATCGTCACTGGATTGCCGGATGCACAATGTGCCAGGCAAATTTGCTGCGTTTGGCCGGCAATGCCGGTTTCGCTCCGCAGATCAGTCATTCGACGGAGGATTGGGGTGCCACGCAGAATCTGGTTGAAATGGGACTTGGTGTGTCAATTGTGCCGCGGTTGGCGACGCTTGGTTACATCCATCCGGATCTTGAGCTCTTTCCGATCGATGATGATCAGGCGTTTCGCCGCGTGGAGTTCGTGTCGCGGCGCAATGACGATCGGGACTCTCTGACTGTATTGCGCAATGCCGTTCGTTTGGCGGCAAAGGCCATGCTGTTACCCGTCTGAGGTTTCCGCCGTCAGCCTATGGGATTACGGCGATATGTCGTGTTCCACGAATCGTCGATACCGCTCAACGAATCTGGATAGGCTATGGCATTGTGCGCTTCATGCCGTTCGGGGATAATGGGCCTCATGGATTACATTAAGGACATCATCGGTTTCGACCGAGAGCATATCGATTCATTGGACGCCGAAACCTTGGCGGCAAGCGGCAGTGATAAGTGGAGTCGTTACCCGGGATGTATCGGCGCCTTCATTGCCGAGATGGATTTTGGCCTGGCTCCGGCAGTCCAGGACGCCATTGAACGCGCCACCACGCAATGTTCACTGGGATATATCCCCGATTCGTGGAAGCATAACGTCGCCGTGTCGTGCGCCGCGTGGCAGCATGCCCGTTTTGGTTGGAATGTTGATCCGCAATGCATCCACACGGTTCCGGACGTGCTGGAGGCCTATGAGTTCTTCCTGCGCGATATTGTTGGCGAGGGGCATTCCGTGCTGGTGCCGACTCCGGCGTATATGCCCTTTTTAAGTGTGCCTGACCTGTATGGCGTTGAGGTGGTTGAGGTGCCGATGCTGCGTGAGCAGCATTCATGGCAGTTTGACTTCCCGGCGATTGAGCGGTGCTTTGCGAACGGATGCCGCGCGCTTGTGCTGTGCAA
This sequence comes from Bifidobacterium sp. UBA744, assembly GCA_002298605.1. Taxonomy (GTDB): domain Bacteria; phylum Actinomycetota; class Actinomycetes; order Actinomycetales; family Bifidobacteriaceae; genus Bifidobacterium. Next base: position 43,524 of record DBKS01000027.1, read on the forward strand.
CCCGCATAATCCCATCGGCAAGGTGCTTACCGCCGAGGAATTGCAGCGGATCATCGATTTGGCGGACCGTTATGATGCGCGTGTGTTCGCCGACGAAATCCACGCCCCGTTCGTGTTTGACAGCCATCGTCATATTCCGTATGCGTCGATAAGCCCTCTGGCCGCGCGTCAGGCATTCAGCGCAACGTCCGCATCGAAAGCCTTCAATATTCCCGGCACCAAATGCGCGCAGGTGATCCTGACCAATCCCGACGATGTTGAAGTATGGAACAAGCGGGCGATATGGTCAGAACATCAGACGGCCACCATCGGTGCCATCGCGACCACCGCCGCATATACCGAGGGTGGTCCCTGGTTTGATCAGGTGCTGGCCTATGTTGCGGATAACGCCAGGTTGATGGATCAGCGCATGCGCGAGGATTTCCCCGACGTTGACTATGTGAGTCCTGAGGGTACGTATATCGCCTGGCTGGATTTCAACAGGATCGGATTGAAGGATCCCGCGCAGTTCTTCCTCGATCACGCCCACGTGGCGCTTACCGATGGCTTGGGATGCGGAGAGGTCGGTGCCGGTTGCGTACGCTTGAATTTCGCCATGCCTCGTCCGTTGCTGAACGAATGCCTTGACCGCATGCGTCGTGCGTTGGACGAGCGCACCGCTTAGGGCTGTTGCTTTGCGGTCTTGGAGTTGTTTTCGCAGACACTTCAGGACCGCAAATACACAGACAACCGGTACAGTCAGGGTTCTGGCGGCAGGAGCTGTTCTTGTCGCCAGAACCCTATTGGCTGGTGCGGGCCTGTACCGAGTTGGCCGTGCCTTGCTTCGCTGATACCACCAGTGATCAGTACACGGATATTCCGTTGAAGGACAGTCGCTTCTCCTGCGGCATTTGTTGCGTCGGAAACCAGACCACAATATCCTGCGTGTTCACGGGCTGCGTCAATTCCACGCTCGCTTTGCCTTCGCCATCGATTTGGAAGGTCCCGACTGGCTCGCCGTTATTGGGGTTTTGCTGCGTGGAATTCACGTACACCATGCCTGATCCCGATGTCTGGCGAATCTGGAAATCGATCTTCCAGACATTCTGGGGGTCTTTGAGGTGAACGTACCATCCGTAGCCATCGAGCTTATTGGGATGGTTCAGGAATGTTTGCTTGGCGATCTGGTATGCGGTGGTGTTTCTGATGATCTGCTGCGGCGTCGGTACGCTGCCTACCTCGCGATCCGTGTGGTCAACCGTTTTCGTTGGGGAGCTGGCTGTTGAGGAGTCCGGAGACGTGCTTGCGGCGGAACTCGTGGCGGCGTCGGAGGCGGCGCCTGACGACGTCGAGGCCGGGCTTGAGCTGCTTGAGCTGCTGGCATTGGTCTGGGCGCCAGGGAACCGCACGTTGGACATGTCGGTTGGCCATTGGCTGGCACTTGAATCGGTGAAGCCGAATCCTTTGTGAATATCCAGCAGATTGGTCATGGCCAGTACCAAGGCCACAACCAAGAAGATGCTGCCAAGGGTGATGGTTATGGTCCGTGTGGTGAATTTGCCGAACAGTACCGAATTCGAACTGTTAAGTAATGTGGATTCCTCGTGGTCGACGGCTTCGACGGGATCTCGATATGACGACACCTCGTCGGACAATTGCGCATCGGGGTCGTTGGGTTCCTGAGGTGCGAAGCTCGGGGGGGCTACATCAACGTGAAGCACGGAGGGTTGCGACTCCTGCCGCGCCAGAGTGCTTTGCACACGAGCGTCCGGCTGAATGCCAGCGATCCTCGAATCGTCCCCCTGCCGATATGACTCCGAGTTGAGCGGTTCCTCGTTCGCTTCGGTCATGCCGGTTGTGTGCAGAGTGTTGGACGTCACGGAAGACGGCTGGTCTGCCAATGATTCGGCTTCATCATGCGCTGCAGAAGCGGTTTCGGGCGCGACTGGTGTGTGATCGGATCGCTGGCCCGATGAACCACCAGTTGAAAGATTGCGAATTTGCAAGACATTAACCGGTACGGTCGGGTGTGGGACCGCCACGGGGATGGGGGCGTCATGTAACGCGGCCAGGAGATTGCTGCCGTTGCCGTTCGCCGGTTTCACCATCTCGACTTCGGATGGGCCGGGGAACAGCAGTTGGTTGGCGTCCCAGTCGGGCAGCTGATTGCCGTTGCTGCCATCCGCATGCGACGCCTTGTCGTCCTTGCTTTTCGCATCCGCGATCAGGAATTCCGGCAGCTCCAGCAGCTCCTCGGGATCCACCGCACGAATCTGCGTGCGGTGGATGGAAGCCGGGCCGGTGGCCTCCGGCCAGATGATATCGCCATCGGTGAGACCGGCCATGGGCTTCCAATACCCCAACAGGGCGATGAACTCGTCAAGGGTGCGTATCGGCATCGCCGGATCGCCGCTTGACGTGGCGAATCCCAATCCACGCTGGCAGATGATCCAGAACTCGTGGGGCTTGTTGGCGACGGCGACTATGCGGTCCCTGTCGTACCGCTGACCGGCGCTGTAGGGGGTTCTCGTCAGCATTGCGTACAGCACGCCGGCCAGCTGGCGCACGGCCAGTGTCTCGTCGGTGTCGTGGGCGATGTCGGTTTGCGTAAGCGGTCCTCGGAGCGCCTTGCTCACCGGGGCGTCGGCGATGCGGATATGGTCCGGGCTGAGTCGAATGACGTCGGTTGTGATCGCCCGGTCGCTCAATCCCTGCGACAGCAGGGTTTTCAGCGCCAGCGCGGTTTCGCCGAGAATGACGCGCATCGCGTCGATGCTGAGCGTATCGCGTGAGGGACCTTCCAGATAGTCACTGAGCGACACGCCCTCATCCAAGCCCGTGACCAGCACCGATACGTCGTCGACGGAATGCATTTGCAGCACAGGGGTGAATCGCACGTCCTTGGACAACACCAGTGCGGAGGCCACCGCATTGGCGGTGACGGCCGCCGAAGGGTTGGTGATGATGAACAGCTGGCATTCGCGGGCGAGCACATGATCATTGACTCGCCATACGGCGAGGCCCGGTTCCTGACGCAGGGCCTCGATGAGTTCATATCGATCGATCAGCGTATCACCTGGATGCGGCGTTGTCATTGTTGTTCTTCCCTATTTTGGCGAGCCGAGCCTGACGGCTCATGTGCTGCTGGTATTCTACCGGCCGGTGTGCCCGTGTCGATGCGCCGGACATGCCGGCCGTCCTGGTCGTCCTGGTCGCCCTGCATGGGTCGGGCTTTCGCGCCTCCGCGGCGGAATCGGGTGCTGAGGCGGCTCATCACCTGGTGAACAAGCGCGATGAACTCCTGCGTTTTCAAAACCCAGAGCATCAGCGCATATACGCCGGCGGCCACCAGCGTCACCGCCACGCACACCACCAGCGAATGCACCCAGCGCTGGGCCTTGCCGAGGTCCGGGTTGTCGAATGGCAGCGCCAATTCCAGCAGCCACTGTGCCCCCATACTGGCGGCGAAGGCGACGCAGCCCGCAATAAGGGCCTTGCAGCTGAGCAGCACAATGCGGCGGCCATCCAGCGAGCCGTCGAATCGCCGGCGGAGCATCACGAAAATGACGGGAACAGTCAGCGAATACGATATCGTGACCGCCGCGGCCACCAGAACCGCCCAGTACCTTGCCGGGAAGACGACGATGGACACCATCAGAACCACCACCTGCGCGACATTCTGCAGCACGGCGAACAGGAATGGATTCCTGCCGTCCTCGAAGGCGTAGAACGTGCGCTGAATCAGCAGCAGCACGCTCACCGGCACCAGGCTCAGCGACAATGCGATCAAGGGGCCGGCAATCAGCCGGGCCTCGTCCAGATTCACCGTGGGCACCAGGGCGATCGTGACGGGCGTGGGGATCGTCACCAGCACCACCGTGAAGAACGTCATGATGACGATCAGGGACCGCATCGACGAGCTCAGATCCCTGCGGGCGGTGCCGAGGTCATGGTCGGCAACCGATCTCGACAGCTTGGG
>DBKS01000027.1:47623-60995 GCA_002298605.1 Bifidobacterium sp. UBA744
TTCACCATGCCCATGATCAGGTTCAGCACCACCAGCGCCATCGACCAGACGGCCACGCGCCCCATGGATCGCAACCCGATGCCCCTCAGGCCGAAGCGCGGCCGGTAGTGCAGCCCCAGACGGGTGAGGGGCACGAACAGGATCAGCGCCTGGAACGCCACGCCGGCCGTCCATGCGCCGGCCGTGAGGGTGATTTTGTCTTCCGTCCACCAGTCCACCGGCTGCATGGCCGCGTTGCCGAACTCCCAGATGAACAGCGAGAATCCGAGGCAGCTGATCACATTGGCGCCCACCGAACTCCAGGCGTACATGCCGAAGCGTTCCTTGGCGGCGAGGATCTGCCCCAGCACGGTGTACAGGCCGTAGAAGAAGATCTGCGGCATGCACCATAGCGTGAAGGCGTTGGCCAGCGCCCGCTGCTCGCCGGTCCAACTGGCGTTGATGTACAACTGCGTGATCCAGGACGTCGCCAGCATCATCACCACGGTGACCGCGACCAGCAGCGAGATGGCCGCCGTGATGAGCTTGTCCAGGCGCTCCTTGGCATCGGTTTGCTTGAGGGCGCGCACAATCTGCGGTACCAGCACCGCGTTGAAGATGCCGCCGGAGATGAGGTTGAACACCACCTGCGGGATCTGCGAGCCGGTTTGGTACGCCATGGCCGCGATGCCGGTGGTGCCGATGGCCGCCGCCAGCAGAATCTGCCGCAGCTGCCCGGTGAGGCGCGAGGCGAAGGTGCCGGCCGCCATGATCATGGAATTACGTCCGATGGAACTCATTCGTCAGGATCCTTTACCCTGTGGAACTGCCGCCAGAATCCCCAAGCCGCGAGCACGAGCGCCAGGGCGATGATGGCCATGCCGCTCATGTCGTTCAGCTGCAGATGCGACGAGATATGCGTGTGCTGGACGTTCCCGAACGCGTCGCCGTTGCGGTCCAGCAATTGCAGGTCAGCGGTCGTGCGGCCCGATGTCAGTACGCGAATCGCGAAGGTGACCTGGGTTTCCCCATGCGCGGGCACGGTGGCCTCCACCTGATGCGAGGTGAGGATCGTCATGGAATTGGTGCTGGAGCTGACGGTCACCCGCACCGGATAATCATGATTGTTGCTGATGGTCACCGGCATTTGGGCGGTTTCGCTAACTACGCTGATTGAATCCGAAGGCGAGATCGAAATCTCGGAGAACAGGGCGTTGGCGATGTCCTGCGCCCGGCTGGCCAAGGAGCGGTTCAACCCGCTGCCGTCGCAGGCGCGCAGGGCAAGCAGCTGATGCGCCGCATACAGTTGGTCGGTCCAGTCCTTCGCCTTCTGACCCGCGTCGTCCGCCAGAACCGTCGTGGCGAAGCGCGTGATCTGCGACCGACTGGACGCCAGCGTGTGCAGCGCGTCGATGATCGCCTGCGCCGATTGGGAGGGTTTGGGGGCTGCGGACTGCTCCGATTCGCCGCCGCTGTCGTCGCCGTCATTGCTGCCGTCGTCGGCGGTGTCGGTATCGGATTGCTGCGGGAGCACGGCAAGGGCCCGGCTGCCGGAGCGGTACGGTTGCGCGTCGCGCAGACTGTTGAGATCGGACAGATGGATCCAGCCGGCCTCCTCCATGGCGGTCATCATGCGGTCGATATGCTCCGCGCTGGCATTGGTGCCGAAAGTGACGAGCAGGTTGCGGTTCGCGTAGGGCTGTTCCATCTGGTAGAACGCGCTTTGGGCGATGAAACGCGCCATTTGCCCGGCCTCGCTGGTCTCCGCCGTGGCTTCGTCGGATGTCGGCTGGTTCTGGGCCAGCCTGGTGAGCGTGGTTTGCGAGGCCAATACGGTGACGGTGCCGGCCTCTGTGGTGATCTCATAGTTGCCGGTGTGGGCCGTCGCGGTGGAATTGGCCTCGAATTCAGGTCCCGCGATGACTGTCCGATAGCCTCGCCGCGCGGCATAGGTGAGCGCCTCGAGGGTCCAGTTCCCCTGCCCCTGCCAGGCGATGTCGTCAGTGCTGCCCGCCTTCCAGAGGTCTTCGCTGAGTCCTGCCTGGGCGAAGTCGTCGGCGCTGATGCCGTCGACGCTGGTCAGATCGATATAGCCGCGCTGCATGGAGGCTTCGGTGCGTGGCGATTGGCTGAAACCGCTGAGATAGTCGGGGTCGGACACCACCTGCATCTCGGGGTGCTTGGCGATGAGGGCGGATTGCTCGGAACGTCGTGCGCCGTCCACGGCCGCGATGGCATTGGGATCGTCCTGCGATCCGCCTTGTGTGAGTTGCGTGATCGCCTCGTCGTCAACGTGCCAGGCGCCCGCGGTCAGCGGCATGACGACGGTCAGATTGATTGGTGGGGTTTCGGCGTTGCGCACCCCGTCCGTTGATCGCGTCAGAAAGCTGGTGAGTGTGACGCTGCGGCCTGCCGATCCGGTGTCCAGGCTGATGCGCAGCGGTTTGGGACCCCATGTGGTGATGGCGGTCAGCGAGGCATTGTCCGCCGGCGCGCTCACGGTGACGGTGGTGCTGGCTCCGGCTGCCAGATGGCTGATCTGAGCCGTGCCGAGCGTGTTGCGGGTTGGGATCGAGGCGCTGCCATCCGCCCAATCCTGCATGTCGACGCGCGAGGTGAAGGTGTACAGCGCATTGGTCGCCACCGTGAGGGTCGCCTGGCCGAGTGGCTCGCTGGTGGCGTTGATGACGGTGACCGACGCGTGGTATCCGGAGGATGAGGTGACCACCGGCGTGAGATCGTCGGCATACAGGCAGATGGCGTTGTCGCAGGCGGGGGCTTCATTGGCGTCGGCGTCGTCGGCGGCTGCGCCTGGGGCGGTCACGGCGATGGCCGACATGGCGAGCAGCACAGTAAGGGCCGAGCAGCCTGCGCCGATGCGGCGCGCGCACTGCCTCATCAGGGCGCGTATAGGTCGTCTCATACTTGTTTCTTGATTTTCCTTGCGTAGAGCCATGCGATTTTGCGTTCGTTGGGATAGCTCAGCACATCGTCCAGGTCGCTGAACTTCACCCAGATGGCATCCTCCGCCTCGTGGTCCGGATCCCCCTCAACGGTCAGTTCCCCGCCGATGCGCCTCAGCGCATAGTGGTGGACGAGTTTGTGCACGCGCTGGCTGGTTCCGGTGAACCAGTAGTCGATGGTGGCGATGGAGCCGATGACCTCGCCCAGAATGCCCGTCTCCTCGTGGACCTCGCGCACCGCGGTCTGTTCCGGCGTCTCGCCTTTTTCGATATGCCCCTTGGGCAGGCACCATTCCAGATGCCCGGAGCGTGAATGCCGCGCGATGATGGCCACGCGGCCTTGATCGTCGAAAATCAGCCCCCCCGCCGAGTATTCGCGCACCACGGGCAGTTCCTGGGCGTCCAGGGAGGCGAAGGTGGTGGGGCCGTCGAAGGCGCGACGCTTGGGCATGATGCTCGGCGTGGGGGCGCCGGTGGCCGGAGCGTCCTCGGATTCGTCTTCGCCGAGCACGATGTGTTCGGGAAGATTGAGCCGGTCGCCGATGCGCTGCTTGAAATCGTCGTCGGAGGAGCTGTACAGCAGCTGGTCCGGCTCCTGATAGGTCCGGTCGGAGGGTTTTTGGGTATGGTCGCCCGTCGGATTGGTGGCGCGCGACATCATGCGCGCAAGGTCCGTGGGCGTAATCATGTTTTCCACCCTACTCGACTCTGTGTGCAGGTGGGGTAACGGTATGCTGGTATTCGCACAGAAAAACGGGGCAGGAAAGGGTACGTGTGACTTTCGAAGTCTGGCCAGAGGCCATCGAACTGGGGCGGATGTTCGCCGATCGGGGTTATGAGCTTGCATTGGTGGGTGGTCCGGTCCGCGATTTGCTGTTGCATCGCCGGTCCCATGATCTGGATTTTTGCTCGTCGGCGCGCCCCGAGGAATTCGAGCCGATTCTGCGTCGCTGGGGGCATGACGGTTTCTGGGATATGGGCCGCAAGTTTGGCACGCTTGGCGCGATGCGGCGTCGCGCGGACGGCACCGAGGTCAAGGTGGAAGTGACCACGTACCGATCCGACTCGTATACGCCGGACTCCCGCAAACCCGAGGTCAACTACGGCGACACGCTGGAGGGCGATCTGTCGCGTCGCGACTTCACCGTGAACGCCATGGCGCTGCGCGTGCCTCAGCTGGAGTTCGTGGACCCGTTCGGCGGCGCGTCGGATTTGGCTAAAGGCGTATTGCGCACCCCGGTGAAGCCCGAACAGTCCTTTGATGACGATCCGCTGCGCATGATGCGTGCGGTGCGGTTCGTGGCGCAGCTGGGATTCCACATCGAACCGGAAACCGCCGAGGCGATCACCGCGATGGTGGATCGCATCGACATCGTCTCCGCGGAGCGGGTTCGTGACGAGCTGACCAAACTGCTGCTGTCCGACCGTCCGCGTGCCGGCGTCGAGGCGTTGGTGGAGTCCGGGCTGGCGGATCGCGTGTTTCCCGAGATTCCGGCGTTGCAGTTGGAGCTGGACGAACATCATCGTCATAAGGACGTGTTTGAGCACACGATGATCGTGCTGGATCGCGCGGTGGCCCTGGAGACCGGTCCCGACGGCCCTGTGCCCGCACCGGACCTCACGCTGCGCCTGGCGGCCCTGATGCACGATATCGGCAAGCCGAAAACCCGGCGGTTTGAAGCCGGCGGTAAGGTGAGCTTCCATCATCACGATGCGGTGGGTGCCAAGCTCGCCCGCAAGCGCCTGAAGGCCCTGCGCTTCGACCACCATGTGGTCGACGACGTCTCCGAACTGGTGAATCTCCACCTGCGCTTCCATGGATATGTGGATGAGCCGTGGACCGATTCCGCGGTGCGGCGCTATGTGAAGGACGCCGGGCCGCTGTATGAGCGCCTGAACAGGCTGACCAGGGCGGATGCGACCACGCAGAACAGGCGCAAGGCGCAGATCTTCTCCTCGGCGATGGACGAGATGGAGCAGCGTGTCCGCGATCTCAAGGAGAAAGAGGATTTCGACGCGATCCGTCCCGATCTGGACGGCAATGAGATCATGGATCTGCTGGAGCTGTCGCCCGGTCCGATCGTAGGCAAGGCGTACAGGCATATGCTTGACTACCGTCTTGATAACGGGCCCGTCGAGCATGATGCCGCCGTGGCCGAGCTGCGGCGCTGGTATGCCGAGCAGTCTCGGGGCTGATTCGCCCTACTTGAGCGTGTTCGGATCGATGGCCGCTGGCAGATCGGTCATCTGATCGGCGGCCACGCAGCCGGAGATGCTCGCCAGTTTGGCGTCAGACGAGGCTGACGGGTCGGTTTTGCTTTTCAGATTGATGAAGGTCGGCCCGATCACCACGTTGACGGTGGCGTCGTCGCCGGAGGTCATCTGCAGGATGGCATCGGTGAACAGGCTGCCCAGTGTGTAGGCCTGTGCGATGGACGTCTTGGTGAAGTAGATGGTGGTGCGGCTGCCCTGCCAGTTCGGCAGCGAATAGGCGGTGTTGTCGACGTTGAAGCCGCGGTTCTGCAGCTCGTCGCGCACGGCGGCGGCCAAGCCGGTCTGGCTGGTTCCGTTGATCGTGCGCACGCTGATGGAGCCGGGGTCGATGCGCGATCCGTCGTAATCCGACTGGTCGCTTTCGTTGAGCTTGGTGGGCAGGCAGGGGGCGGTGACGCCGTAGTTCGGCTGCGCCTGCGCGGCCTTTTTGGTCCGGCCGATCACACCGTAGAACACGAGCAGCGAAAGCACCATCGCTACAACCAATATGGTTGCGGCGATGGAAAACACCAGTCGTTGCCGGTTGCGCACAAACACCTTGCGCGCCTCGCGCTCGTCATATCCCTGAAAATGTGTCATTGCCAGCCTTCCGCTTCACCGTATTGCTCATTACCATATCGTCCCGCGCTGACTGTGTGCGTCAGGCGGTGCGACCGACGACGGTGCCGTGCGATACGGGCCTGGCGGGGGCGTTTGCCGCGATGATGCGGTCCACGCTTGCCGTTCGATGCCAATCGGCGACGATGCGCCGACGGGCTGCTTCGTCGGCCGCGCATGCCACCACCGACGGACCCGAACCGGAGACGAATGCCGTTGACGCCCCTGCGGCCCGCGCGACGTCAATTGCCTGTCGGGAGCGCGGATGCAGGTCTGTGGCCGCGCGCTGCAGGTCGTTGAGGTCGTCGGGACCGGCGCCGATTTCATCAAAGTGCCGATAGACGTCGGGCGTGCTCAATTCGTCGTTGTATGCGCCGATCAGCATCAGTCCGGTAACGCCTTTGGATTGCAGAAATGCAATTTCTTGGGCGTTGTCGTCGAGCGGCTCGATGCGCTCGCCGAATCCCGTTCCGTGCGCATACCCGCCAAGCAGGCAGAATGGCATGTCCGCGCCCAGCTCTGCGGCGATGGGCAGCAGACGTTCAACCGGCCAGTTCAGTCCCCACAGCTGGTTCAGCGCCAGCAGCGTGCCGGCCGCATCCGCCGATCCGCCGCCGAGTCCGGCTCCCACGGGAATGCGCTTGACAAGGGTGATGGCCACATCCGGGCTGACCTTCGCGGCCCCGGCAAGCGCGAAGAGCGCGAGAACGGCGTGATTGCACCGCATGTCGGAGGATGAGCAGGCCAGATCGCCTAGATGGTCACCGCCGAGATCCAGCGAGAATCCGCTTCCGGGCGCCTTGCGAGCCACCGTGACGGTGTCGTACAGCGACAGACCGCAATAGATCGTGTCGAGGGCATGCCGTCCACCCCATTCGGCATGGCGTTCCGATACCTGCAGGGTGAGGTTGGTTTTGGCGGGACAGTCGACGCTTACCGCTGTGACCATGTCCATGGCTTGATTGGCTGCGTCGAACGCGTCGGCGCTTCGGGTGGGCAACGTATGCGACATCATCGGATCATCTCCTGGGAAGCGTAGGAGTCCAGTGCGCCCGCCAACCTGACGAACTCGTCGATGGTCAGCGTCTCTCCTCGCCTGGTGGAATCGATGCCTGCCGTCTCGAAGACTTCAGGCGGCACCATTTTCTTCAGGGCCGCGTGCAGCGTTTTGCGACGCTGCCCAAACGCCGCGTCGATCAGGCGGAAGGTGGTTGCACGCGAGGTTTCGGGGAAGCGGTGGCACCTGGTGAACCTCACCAGGGCCGAATCGACATTCGGGGCGGGCCAGAACACATTGCGCCCGATGACGCCCGCCCGCTCGGCGTCGCCATACCAGGCGAGTTTGACGGAAGGGGTGCCATAGATTTTGGAGGCCGGTTCCGCGGCCAGCCGATCGGCGACTTCCTTCTGCACCATCACCAGGAATGAATCAAGATTGGCGAAGCGCTCCAACAGGGTCAGCACAATCGGAGTGGCGACGTTGTAGGGCAGGTTGGCCACCAGCTTGAACGGCTGTTCGTTGGCGAATTGCGGCAAGTCGTCCGGGGCGATGGTGAGTGCGTCATGCAACACCACGGCAAAACGGTCCTGCGCCTGCGGCATGAATTCGGCGATGGTGCGGGGCAGGCGTTCGGCCAGCGGCGGATCGATTTCCACCGCCGTCATGGTGGCGCCGGTTTCCAAGATCGCCAGCGTCAGGGATCCGAGACCCGGACCGACTTCGAGCACGTGAGTATCGGCGTCCACGCCGGCTTCACGCACGATTCGTCGCACCGTGCCGGGGTCGATGACGAAGTTCTGCCCGAATTTCTTCGTCGGACTTATGCCGGCCGCGGCGGCGATGCGGCGAATGTCGGCGGCGCCAAGGAGATGACCAGATGGGCTGTTGGAGGTGGACTGTTCGATCATCTGTGTATCTGCTCGTTTCGCTGGTCGTTGCTGATGGGGGGGGCATGTGGCTGGGGCGGGGTTCCGGAGGATATTGCTGCCAACTAGTACCATTGGTTCGCTTGCCAGAAATTCCATGCCTTGGTGGGGTTGCCGTATCGCTGGGCGATATACTTCAGGCCGGCGTCGATCTGCACTGCGCCGTCATCCAGCCACCCGTAGCCCATCGACCATCCGGGGAGCAGCTGCGGTATGCCGTAGGCGGTGGATGACGCGTTGTCGGCGCTCCACTGCCAACTGGACTCGCGCTGCCATATCTGCTCGATGTAGTTCCATTCGTCGCCGGTCCAGCCGCGTTGCGCCGCCGCCCCTCTGGCATAGGCCTTGGCTTGGGCGACAGTCGGATGGTAGAGCCGTGCCATCGATGCGGGGATGTGGTCGTGGGCCTCGCGCCAGGCTTCCTCTTCCTGACGGCTGAGGCCGGAGGGGGCCACGGCGATTTGGCCGGTGGTGTTGAGCGACGAATCGCCGTTGTTGGAGCTTCCGGAGTTGCCTGAGCTTCCGGAATTGCCGGAGTTACCCGAGGCGCTCGAGTTGCCGGAACCGTTGGAGTTGTGGCTGCCGGTCGGCTTTGAACTGGGCTGGGATGTGCTCGGCTGTGATGTGCTGGGTTGGGATGTGCTCGGTTGGGACGGTTCGGCGGAAGCGCCCGTGCTGGGCTTGGCTGTCGGTTCCGCCGTGGTGCCGGAGGAGGATGGTTGTTCGGCGGGCGTCGAGGGGGATGACGTCGCGGAGGGTGACGTCGAGGGGCTCTGGCCCTGATTGGTTGCGTTGCCGCTGTCCTCGGAATCCGCGGCATCGCCTTCGGCCGAGTTACTCCCTGTGCCTGGGGTGGCAGTTGCCTCCGGCTCCTGTTCCTGTTCCGGCCCGACGGCAATCACCGTGTCGACGGCGGCTTTGGTGGTTTGCGAAGAGAGCAGCTTGGAACTCTCCTCAACGCCGTCCACCAGTGTGGTGTCATACGTTTCCGTGATTTCGCCGTCCTGGCCCTGTTGGCGGACTTCGCGCGCCCCCGGCGCCAGGCTGGTGTCCACGATGGTCTGCGTACCATGCTCGACGGGCGTGATCTTGGTGGTTTGCGTATGCGTGACGCGCTGTACGCGCAGAATGGTGGTGTCGCCGTCTTTTTCCACGCTGACGCGGTCGTCTTTGCCGAGCGTGATGCCTTTGGAGTCGAGGATGGAGGCGGCCGGGAGCTTGCCGTTCGGTGCCACCGAGGTCTTGCCGTCCCAGATCACGGTGACCGGTCCGGATTGGTTGATCACGAATCCGCCGGTCAGCTGGTTGTAGACATTCGCGATGTTCACCGTCACCTTGGCCGCAGCGGCTTCGTTGCTGGCAAAGAAGCCGAGCAGTTGGTCGGCGCTGGTGGCGACGGTCCAGAACGGCACCTCGGCGCCGTCGATGACGATGGTGGTCTGGAAGGCGGATCGCACGGTCACCACGTCGTGGTTCGTCAGGGAGTCGGTGCCGGATGTGGATTGCACCAGATCGTGGGTTTTGACGTCAACGCCCTGTTCCTCCAGCAGACGATCCACGCTCATGGCGTAGGTGGTGACGATCCGTGATTCCCCGTTGATGTCCAAGGCCACGGATTTGCGGGCGCCGATGCCGAAGCACAATACACTTGCCACGGCAACGGTGGCGGCGCATACGGCTACACGAATCCTGCGATGCACCACAAACCGCCGTGGTGTCCAACGACGTGCCATAGTACCTCCTGAACATTGCTCTGCCGAACGATTCTAGCCGGGGAGGCGGGGTGCATGTTTGCGCAACGTCCGGTCCCGCACAGTATGTGCGCACTCGCTGGACCGGGATTCCCGATGGTGCCTTGCCGCCAGTCCTTGCGGCTTTGAACGTCATGCGTGATGTGGGTTCAAGGTGAAGAAAAAGGGGGCGGGAGAGAAGGGGATGGTCCCGCCCCCCGAGGCAGAGCTGGTTGGGGGAATGCCCTGCCTATAACCAGAAGCCGTAGTTGGGGGGGAGGCTTCTGGGGTAACTTACTCGAGCGACGTCTGTCTATTGTGTTTACTTATGCAGTCCTGGCATATCGTCGGATGAACCGATGATGGTGTACGGGCTGTCCGCGAGCCTCCTGTCGGGATCGAACCGACGACCTGCCGCTTACAAGGCGGCCGCTCTGGCCATCTGAGCTAAGGAGGCCTGCCGGCATTGAGCCGGACGAGTGACCAGCATATCCCCAAAAACTGGAATACGCTAATCAAGCTTCCCTAGGCATTCCCCGAGAAGAGCTTCGTATACATTATGCACTCTCTCCTTGGGAACGTACCTTCTGTGTGTCGCGAATGCCTGGAATTGGTGTCGTAGCTGCGGCAAGCAGAAGTACGGTGCCTGAAAGCATTGCGGTTACTGTGGAATCAGGATTCCGGATACAGCGCCTTCCCATCTGCGCCGATTGTTGGCAACGTAGTTGTGCCCACGGCGGATTCGTCGAGGCCAATGGCTTTGAGCAGTCCCTGGCCAAGCGACACATCGCTGCCCACCGCGCTCCAATTCCAATACGTGCCATTGATGGTTACGATCGGCGTGCTGATCTGGCCTTTCAGGCTGCCGGACACGTTCGCCAGCTCCTTGCGGTTAATGGTGGCCTGCGTTTCGGCGTTCAGCCATTCGTCGTATTTGCCGTCGCTGATCGTAGCCGCCAGCTCGGCGCTCACACCGGCTTTGATGGCCTGCTGCTGAATCTGCTCATCCGATGTCGCCACGTAGGCGCTGCCCTCCTGCGGCTGATAGTCCTGGGCGAAGAGATTCGAGATGAAAGCCAGCAGATGATCCGGATCCTGCTCGGCCACATTGATCACCGCATTGGCGGCGCGTGTGGAGTAGTTGTCGGTGGAATAGCGGTCCATAAAGCTGAGCGGATGCACTTCCAGATTGATCTGCCCGGCCTTGACCATGGCGGCGGTGTAGGAGCTCGTGGACCGTTCCATATTGCCGCAGCCGGGGCAGAGGAAGTCCATGTAGAACTCAACGGTGGGAACCCCCTCGACGGGTTGGTTGATGCCGTTTTTGGACATCACGAAACCGTAGTCGTCGGTCGTGTTGGCCGGCTTGACCTGCGCCTGCTCGACGTCATTTTTCAACGCGGTGGTGTCGACGGGACGGTTGCGCCACCACACGGTGATGGCCACCGCCGCCACGATGGCGACGATGACCGCGACCACCAGCGCACCGAGAATGGTCTGCTGCTTGCGCTCCTTGGCGAGCCGCTCGGCGCGGGCCTTGGCGGCGGCGGCCTCGGCGGCCTTGCGTTGGGCGCGTGTTTGCTGGCGTTGGGTTTTGTTTGCTGCCATAACCTGTTCCTTTGCGTGCTGTTGAATTGGTTGGTATACGTTCTGTTCGGCGGTGCTCCGCATGCGTTTCCGAATAATGTGGGCGACCGGTTGGCGTGCGCCGGCGATCCGTGGTTGGGTCCCGGTTCCCTGCGTGGACAAACCGCCGCCTAGTGTAGCTGCTGTGTCTGAACGATATGCGCCGATTTCACCGACCGATGATTGCCGTGATGACGGCGATGACGAAGATCGCGCTGACGGCGAGGCCCAGCAGCAGGTCGGAGCGTGACTCCCTGCGCGCTTCCGGCGGGGGCGTCGGTTCGCTTTCGTCGGTGATCGGGTCGAGCCACAGGGTGCGCGGGTTGGTCTCGCTCATGGGCGGGATCATCGGCGCGGTCCCCTGCAGAAGGCGCGTGGGTTCGATGGCCGAGGTGCCGGTGGTTTCGGGGCCTATGGGCCGCAAGGCGGCGTGGAGGGGCTCAGTGGCCGAAAAGTCTGCGCCAAAAGGGCGCACCACCTGCGGTTCCCCGTGCGTCGCGCTTGTGGAGGCCGTGCCGCTTGGCTTGGCGGGCTGGCTGGCGACTATTGAACCGTCGGGGTCGTTGAAGTCGTCGGGATCGTCGTCCCTGCCGGCGATGGCGTCGTGCCGGATCGCCTCGAGCAGCTCGCCCGGGGTGCAGCGGTTTTCGGGATGGGGGCTGAGCGCCGACCGCAATGCGGCCATGGTCGTCGCGGGCAGCCCGGCAAGATTCGCATTGCCGGAGGCCGCCCGTTCAAGCACGGTCATCATTGGTCTGGTGCCGAACGCCGGCTGTCCGGTTGCGGCAAAGGCGAGCACCGCCGCGCAGCTCCACCAGTCGGTCGCTTCGCTGGATTCCGCGCCCTCTATGATTTCGGGCGCGATGAATCCCGGGGTGCCCATCACCAGGCCGGTCCGTGTCACATGGCTTTCGCCTTCGCCCATGGCAATGCCGAAGTCCACCAGCACGGGCCCTCTGGCGGCCACCATCACATTGGTCGGTTTGATGTCGCGATGGACGATTCCCGCCCTGTGGACGGCTTGCACCGCGGCGATGAGACGCGAGGCCAGGCGCTCCAGGTCCTCACCCACATATCGGCCATTGGCCGCCACGTCCTCTTTGAGGTTGCGCCCATCGATCAGCTCGGTGACGATGAAGGCCACGGCGTCATCCAATTCCATGTCCACAATCTGACAGACACCCGGATGGCGGATTTTGCGCATTGCCATCGCCTCGCGGCGCAGGCGCTCGCGAGCCGGCACGTCTTTGCGCAGATCGTTGTCGTCGCTGAGCGAGTCGCGCAGAATTTTCATCGCGTAGACCTGGCCGCCCCCGTCTTCCACGCGCCACACCGACCCCATGGCCCCGGCCCCGAGGCGCTCGATCAGGGTATAGCCTCCCAGCATCCCACCGGGTTCAAGATCCAACGCGCTGATATCATTCATGGCTACCATTGTGCCGCAGCCGTTCGTCCCGTGGCGGTAGCGTAACGGTATGGGCGATTTGCACAATGGCCGGGGTGGGGTCTCGCGCATTGACGGATTGAGTTTGCTGGAGCGGGCGGTGCTGCTGGGCGGTGCCTCGCAATGGACCACGCATGCCGTGCCGAGGGCCGGTGTGCCGGCTATGGTGCTGGCCGACGGGCCGCATGGGGTGCGACGGGAGGCGCGCGGCGGGGAAGCCGTGGATGCGGCGCAACCGCATGCTGCCCTGCCGGCCACCTGTTTCCCGACGGCTTCGTTGTCGGCGTGTTCGTGGGATCCGTCGCTGATGAGACTTATGGGCGAGGCGCTGGGCGCCGAGGCGCGTGCGCGAAGGGTGAACGTGCTGCTGGGGCCCGGGTTGAACATCAAACGCAGTCCGCTATGCGGCCGGAATTTCGAATACTTTTCTGAGGATCCGCTGCTTGCCGGTCGCATGGCAGCCGGCATGGTGACCGGCATCCAATCGCAGGGGGTGGCCGCATGTCCCAAGCATTTTGCGGCGAACAGCCAGGAATTGCGGCGGCAGTGTTCTAATTCCGTTCTTGACGGCGCGACCCTGCGCGAGCTGTATCTGACCGGGTTCGAAATCGTGGTGCGCCAGGCGCGTCCATGGGCGCTGATGAGTTCATATAACCGGATCAACGGCACGTACGCGCATGAGCATCGCTACCTGCTGCGGCGGGTGCTGCGCGACGAGTGGGGTTTTGACGGCATGGTGGTTTCCGATTGGGGCGCCTCGAATGATGTGGTCGCCGCGGTTGCGGCCGGCGGATCGCTGGAGATGCCCGATCCCGGTCTGGCTTCGGTGCGTC
>DBKS01000027.1:61014-63632 GCA_002298605.1 Bifidobacterium sp. UBA744
GCGTCTGAGCGAGGGGGACGTGACCGAACGGGCGCGCGAAGTGGCCCGTTGCGCGGCCCGTTGCGCCGCTCGTGACGTCGAGCATACTGTCGATCATGACGTCGCCCATGATGCGGCGGCGCATCATCGTCTGGCTCGTCGCGTGGCCGAGGAGTCGATGGTGCTGCTGCGCAATGAGCCGGCGTCGTCGCGGGCCGCCACCCTGCCGTTGCCGCGAGGGGCTCGGGTGGCTCTGATCGGTGACATGGCCGCCTGTCCGCGGTTTCAGGGCAGCGGATCGTCGGCGGTGACACCTACCCGCCGGGAGTCGTTGGTCGCCACGCTGGAATCCGCGTCTCATGGTGCGTTGACGATGGCTGGATTCGCCGCCGGATATCGCCATGACGGCGTCTCGGATGCCGGATTGGTGCGCGAGGCGGTTGCCATGGCCCGCCGCGCCGACGTCGACGCGGTGGTGGCGGTGGTGGGACTGGACGGTCGCAGCGAGGCCGAGGGCGTGGATCGCGTGGATATGCGCATGCCCGCGGCGCAATCTGAGTTGATGGAGGCGCTGGCCGAGGCTGCGGCCGCGGGCGGCAAGCCCCTCATTGCGGTGCTGGTGGCCGGCTCCCCGGTTGAAGTGCCGTGGATCGACGGCTGCTCGGCGGTGCTGTATGCCGGCTTGGGGGGTCAGGGAGCCGCGTCGGCGGTGGCGCGCATATTGTGCGGTGAGGTGAACCCATCTGGTCGTTTGGCCGAAACATGGCCGATTTCGGGTGAAGATGCGCTATGCGCGACGAGTTACCCGTCCGCGGGTCGGGATGCCGTGTACGCCGAGGGCATGGGTGTCGGATACCGGCATTATCTGGCCGCCGGCGTGTCGGTGCGCTTTCCGTTCGGGTTCGGGCTGGGCTACACGCGATTCCGCTACTCCGATCTCGCGGTGTCGCCCGAGGGGGCGTGCTGCACGGTGACCAACATCGGCGATGTGCCCGGCTCCGCGGTGCCGCAGCTCTATGTGCGGGGACTGCACGGGCGGCGCGATGGCGCCCCGGACCGCGAGCTGAAGGGATTCGCCAAAGTTCGGCTTGACCCCGGTGAATCTCGTCGCGTGACGATTCCGTTCGACGCCTACACGTTCCGGTATTGGGCCGATGACAGCGGGGGCGGCGATGTGCCCGGCGTCGGAAGCCGAGGTTGGGAATCCGGGTCATGGCATACGCGACCGTTGTATGACGTGGACATACTGGTCGGGGAGAGTTGCGAGGATATCCGCCTGTCGCGGTGCCGACGAGCCGGAGGCGACGCCGCTGCCGGTGCGTCCGATCGTCCTGGGGGTGGCGCCGCCGAGGCATTGCCGCTGTCCGGCCGATCCGGGCAACGTACGCGATCCGGCCGATCCTTGTCGTGCGCTGCCGGCTTCCGCTTCACCGCCAACGACCCGTTCTCAAGCTGGGCGAATTCGCCGAGCCGCATGGCCCGTTGGTGGGCGCATCGGCTGATGAGACGGGCCCGTCTGGCCCAGCGGCGCAATGGCGGCGTACCCGACTTGGACGCGCTGTTCGCCATGAACATGCCGCCGCGCGCATTGGCGAAACTGTCGAACGGCATGATCGACTCCCGCGCGGCGCAGGCGCTCGTCGACGTGCCGAATGGCAGGCCGGTGCGTGGCGTGCTGCGCTTCTGCGTGGCCGTGATGCGCAATATGGCGGAAAACCTTGCAACTGCGGCGAAGCTGGCGCGGCGGGGCGTCCGCTAGCCGTCCCGTCCCGTTTTCGCTGGCTTCGCGCGCATATGCCGCACGTATGTCTCGTGGCAAATGATGGCAACGCTTCCTGCGGTGTTTGGCGGATTGTGTATAGTGGGCCATGGCTCAATGAAGAGTTTTCTTCTAGAACCGCCAGAAAAGCAAATACTGCTACGAGGACGTTGTCGAGGTTTGTCAGCGAGTTCGTGGCGGTACCACAAGTGAACACCCCTTCACTACGGATCGTTCGGCACGTACCTGCCGATGAAAGGAATGTAATAATGGCAAATGTGGTATTCGAGCATGTCACTCGAATCTACCCGGGCAACGACAAGCCCTCGGTGGATGATCTGAACCTTGACATCAAGGATGGCGAGTTCCTGGTTCTGGTTGGTCCTTCTGGCTGTGGTAAGTCCACGACCCTGCGCATGCTTGCCGGCCTCGAAGAGGTCAACAAGGGCCGCATCCTCATCGGCGATAAGGATGTCACCACCATGCAGCCCAAGGACCGCGATATCGCAATGGTCTTCCAGAACTACGCCCTGTACCCGCATATGACCGTGGCCGACAACATGGGCTTCGCCCTGAAGATCGCCGGCACCCCGAAGGAAGAGATCCGCAAGCGCGTCGAGAAGGCCGCCGAGATCCTCGACCTGACCGAGTACCTTGATCGCAAGCCGAAGGCCCTGTCCGGTGGTCAGCGTCAGCGTGTGGCCATGGGCCGCGCAATCGTCCGTGAGCCGAAGGTCTTCCTCATGGATGAGCCGCTGTCCAACCTCGACGCCAAGCTCCGTGTGCAGACCCGTACCCAGATCGCCGCCCTGCAGCGTCAGCTCGGTGTCACCACCCTGTACGTGACCCACGATCAGACCGAGGCTCTGACCATGGGCGA
>DBKS01000027.1:63698-68097 GCA_002298605.1 Bifidobacterium sp. UBA744
AGCTGTACGATCGTCCGGCCAATGTCTTCGTCGCCGGCTTCATCGGCTCCCCGTCGATGAACATCAACACCCATCCGGTGGTCAACGGCCACGCCAAGATCGGCGAGGACACCATTGCCCTGCCGGCCGACGCCGTCGCCAAGCTGACTGCGGAAGATGACGGCAAGATCGTCGTCGGCTTCCGTCCCGAGGACGCCACCCTGGCTTCCTCCACCGACACCGACGCCTTCTCCCTGAAGGTCGCCAACGTCGAGGATCTGGGTTCCGACGGCTACATTTACGGCCACATCATCACCGATGAGAACGACCCGGCTGAGAACACCCTCATGTCCGATCAGAACAAGATGACCACCGTGCGTGTTCCTCCGCGTCAGCTGCCGCAGGTCGGCTCCACTGTGAAGATTCACATTGATCCGGCCAAGATGCACCTCTTCGCTCCGTCGACCGAGCTGCGTCTGAACTAAGGGCTTTTCGAGGCGATTCTTTTCCTCTCTATCCGCCTCGTAAAAGTGGCCCCGCACCATTGCAGGTGCGGGGCTTTCCTATTTATATGGGATAACCCTTCGAGTACATTGGGAAGCATGATGACACCAGGAACCGATCTCAATCTTCTGGATCCGCGCGCGGCCAAGGCCACGTCCGTCAAAGTCGAGGACGAAGCGGCCGGCGCCGCCGAACCAACGGCACTGACCATTACCGCGGCCAGTTCCAATCCAAAAATGTTCACCTTGCCGTGGGAGCAGCCGCTCGCCACATGGCCCAAGGAACTGCTCGCCAACCTGCCGCGAGGCATTTCCCGGCATGTGGTGCGTTTTGTGCATGTGGGCAATGATGTGTACGCCATGAAGGAGATCACGCGCAGTGTCGCCGAACGCGAATACGAGCTGTTGCGGCGCTTGGAGAAACTGGAGCTGCCGTGTGTGCAGCCCATCGCGGTGGTTACCGGACGCCATAATCGTGAGGGTGAACGCCTTGAGGCGATTCTCGTCACCAAGCATCTCAAGTTCTCGCTGCCGTACCGCGCGCTGTTCGCCCGCAACCTGCGTCCCGACACCGCCGAGCGGCTGATCGACGCATTGGCCGTGCTGATGGTCCGCTTGCATCTGGCCGGATTCTACTGGGGTGATGTGTCGCTGTCGAACGTGCTCTTCCTGCGTGACGCCGACGCGTTCACCGCCTTCCTGGTGGATGCGGAAACCGGTGATCTCCATGTGTCGCTTACCGAGGGACAGCGTGAATACGATATTGATCTGGCACGCACCAACATCATTGGCGAACTCATGGATCTGAGCTCCGGCAAGCTGCTGCCGGACGATGTGGACGAGGTCGAGGTGGGCAACCGCCTGGCCGAGCGCTACCATTCGCTGTGGAGCGCGCTTACCGACACCGAGAAATTCGGACCGGATGAGATGTGGAAGATCGAGAAGCGCGTCAATAAGCTCAATGAGCTTGGATTCGACGTGGATGAGCTCGAGATGAAAACCGCCGAGGACGGCAAGCGTGTTCTGGTGCGTCCGCGCGTGGTGGACGCCGGGTATGCGAATCGCAAACTGCTGCGGCTCACCGGCCTGGACGTGCAGGAGAATCAGGCGCGCCGCCTGCTGAACGATCTCGACGCCTACCGTGCGTCAACATGGCGTGAGGGTGAGGAATTGGAGATCGTCGCCACCGACTGGATGCGCGAGGTCTTCGAACCCACCGTGCGCATGATTCCGAAGGAGTACCGTTCCGCCATTGAGCCCGCGCAGTTCTTCCACGAGGTGCTGGATCATCGTTGGTTTCTTGCGGAAAAGGCCGGGCATGACGTGCCGATGGCCGAGGCGGTGGAAAGCTACATCACCAACGTGCTGCCGGATTACAAGATCGATTCGAAGACGATGGAGCAGCTGAACGACGAAGCGGATGCCGGCGTGATCGACGACGAATCCGCATACGACGATTCGGACGACGGCTACAATCCCGACGATGATCCGGATGCCGCCGTGTGGAGCCACTGATCGTCCCTGCGGTGACTGGGGGTTCTGTGGCGTCCGGAGTCTTGTGACGTCCGGACGCCGTTGCCCGCCGCCAGTGGTCGAACGACAATGAAGCCGGGGTTGGAACCGTTCCAATGGGTTCCAGTCCCGGCGTCGTATGCTGCGAAGGTTCAGGCCTTGTCCAAGCCTTGTTCAAGCCTTATTTGGTTGCGGCTCGGGCAGTGGCCACGGCGTACAGGCTGATGCCCGCGGCCACCGAGGCGTTGAGCGACTCGACCATCGAACTGATCGGAATGCCGGCGATCGCATCGCATTGCTCGCGCACCAAACGGCTCAGCCCCTTCCCCTCGGAACCAAGCACCACCACCAGTGGGTCGGTTTCGAAGCCGGTTTCGCCGACCAGCGCGTCGCCGCCGCCGTCAAGGCCGACCGCGTAGTAGCCGCGCTCATGCAGCGACTGGATGGCCTTCGTGAGGTTGACCACGCGAGCCACCGGCATATGGGCCGCAGCTCCGGCGGACACCTTCCAGGCTGCGGCGGTTACCGACGCGGAACGCCGCTCGGGCAGGATCACGCCATTGGCGCCGAACGCCGCCGCCGAACGGATCACGGCGCCGAGGTTCTGCGGATCGGTCACGCCGTCAAGCGCAATGAACAGCGGACGGGCCTTGACGCGCGCCGCCTGGCCCGCGCCCTCCATGGCACGTGCCTTGCGATCGGCCTGATCCACCAATTGGTTGAGCGGTGTGTATTCGAACGGACGGACCTTCAGAATCACGCCCTGATGGTTGCCGGATCGTGCGATGCGATCCATTTCCAGGCGGTCCGCCTCCAGCAGGTGCAGTCCTTGGGAGCCGGCGAGCTTCACGATCTCGCGGGTGCGGTCGTCATGCTCGATGCGGGCCGCAATGTACAGCTGCAAGCTCGGCACGCCTACGCGCAGTGCCTCGAGCACCGAGTTGCGGCCGTATACCAGCTCGTCGGAATCGGAAGTGAACTTGGCCGCGCGACGACGGGCCGCCAGTCTCGGATCGGCCGCCTTGCGCCGGTCCGCCACTTTCTTGGCCCTGAACGCCTTGTGATAGACGCGATCCTCCGCTTTCGGGGTGGGGCCCTTGCCCCTCAGCGCGTTGCGATGTTTGCCACCCGACCCTTTGGTCGGTCCTTTTTTCATAGCCATATGGTCCATTGTCCCAGCACCCCGCCCCAATCGCGCAATTCCACCATGCGCGGCGACGGTGTTTGCCGTGGGCGGACGCCGGGTATGCAACGGATATGCAATAATGAGTGAGACGTCGGCAAGGTTCCGCCGGCGCACACGCAACCGCGCAACGTGAGCGATACGGCAATGAAACCGTCCGCACGCGTTGACTACTCCGCGGCTGACCGAGGAGCAATGAGATCATGGCTACTGAAGCCTTGGATCAGTCCACTACACCGGCCACCAAACAGGCTTTGCCCACAGACACGGACCCGTCGCTGACCGATGCGACCGCAGTGGCCCGGGCCCTGCATGTCGATCCGAACGCCGGATTGAGTTCGGCCGAGGCCAGGCGGCGTCTTGAGGAATTCGGGCCTAATCGGCTGGCCGGCGCGCCGCCCGTGCCCGCATGGAGGAAGTTCCTGCAGCAGTTCCAGGATCCGCTGGTCTACCTGTTGCTTGTGGCAACCGCGATTTCACTGGTTGCCTGGTTCATTGAGCGCGCGCACGGTACCGGCGGCGAGGCGCTGCCGTTCGACGCCATCGTCATCGTGCTCATTCTGATTCTGAATGCCGTGCTTGGCTATATTCAGGAGGCCAAAGCGGAGCAGGCCGTTGACGCGTTGAGCAAGATGGCGGCCCCGCAGACCAGCGTGCTGCGAGACGGTGCCATTGTGCGCATCAACACCGTGGATGTGGTGCCGGGCGATGTGATCGTGCTGGCTGAAGGCGATTCCGTCTCCGCCGACGGCCGTCTGTTTCAAGCGGCGTCGCTGCGCGTCGCCGAAGCCTCGCTGACCGGCGAATCCGTGCCGGTTGGCAAAAAGCCCGATACGCTGGCCGAGGCCAAGGCGCTGGGCGACCGCGCCAACATGATCTTCAACGGCACTTCCGTTACGCAGGGCACCGGCCGGGCCATCGTCACCGAAACCGGCATGGGCACGCAGGTCGGCAAAATCGCCGACATGCTGTCCGCCACCGAAGACGACGATTCCCCGCTGCAGAAGGAAATGGACCGCGTCGCCAAGATTCTGGGCGTCGCCGTATGCGTCATCGCCGTGCTGGTGCTGGTGGCGCTTGCCGTGATGAGCGGCTTCCATTCCCTGCAGGATGTGATCGATTCGCTGCTGCTGGCCGTCTCCCTCGCCGTGGCGGCCGTGCCCGAGGGGCTGGCCGCCATTCTGACGGTGGTGCTGGCGCTTGGCGTGCAGCGCATGGCCAG
>DBKS01000027.1:68218-68358 GCA_002298605.1 Bifidobacterium sp. UBA744
TCCGGCGAAGTGCAGGTAACCGGTACCGGCTACGAGCCCAAGGGCCAGCTCGTCGGTCTTGACGGCCATGATCTGCCGGCCGATTCGCCGATCCGCGTCGAAGTCATTACGGCTCTTGCCGCCGGTGCGATCGCGAACGA
>DBKS01000027.1:68446-69997 GCA_002298605.1 Bifidobacterium sp. UBA744
CAAGGCGCTGAAAAGCTATGACCGTTTTGAACGCGTGGCCGAGGTGCCGTTCACCTCGGAGCGCAAGCGCATGGCAGTGATCGCGCGGGATGGGGCCGATTCCAATAAGCTCACCGTATTTGCCAAGGGTGCCCCTGACGTGCTGCTGGGCTACTGCTCGCGCATTGCCGTGGGCGGCCAGGTGCGCCCGCTGACCGATGGCGACCGCCAGGATATTCTCGCCACGGTGGAGCGCCTGTCCGGCGAGGCCTATCGCACGCTGGGCGAGGCGTATCGTCCGCTGGAGACCGCGTCGTTGGCCGAAGTGCCCGGCATCCAGGTGAATGCCGCCGGGCAGGTCAGCGACATCGCAGAGCAGGCGGCCGTCATCGAAAGCGATCTTATCTGGGCCGGCATGGTGGGCATCATCGATCCGCCGCGCACCGAGGTGCGTGATTCCGTGGCCGAGGCGCATAGGGCCGGTATCCGCACGGTGATGATCACCGGCGACCACCCGCTTACCGCCGCCCGCATCGCCTCCGATCTGGGCATTGTCGGCAAGGATGGCGAGACGCTTGCCGGCCAGGCGGGTGGTGATGGCGGCAAGACCCTCATCAGCGAGGCGCTTACCGGCGACCAGCTTGACCGGTTGAGCGCTCAGGGCGAGGCTGCGTTCGACCGGGCGACCGCCAGGGTGTCGGTGTATGCCCGCGTGGCTCCGGAGCACAAGCTGCGCATCGTCGAAAGCCTGCAGCGTCAGGGCAATATCGTTGCCATGACCGGCGATGGCGTGAACGACGCGCCCGCCGTCAAAACCGCGGACATCGGCGTGGCCATGGGCATTACGGGTACCGAAGTGACGAAGGAATCCGCCAAGATGATTCTTGCGGACGACAATTTCAGCACCATCGTGGCCGCCGTGCGCGAAGGCCGCGGCATTTTCGACAACATCCGCAAGTTCCTGCGCTATCTGCTCAGCTCCAATGTGGGCGAGGTGTTCACTGTGTTCGGCGGCGTGATGCTGGCCGGGTTCCTGGGCATCCAGCAGCCCGGATCCGTCGGCGTGACGGTGCCGTTGCTGGCCACTCAGCTGCTGTGGATCAACCTGCTCACCGATGCGGCGCCCGCGCTGGCCATGGGCGTTGACCCGTCGACCGAGGACGTGATGAACCGCAGACCCCGCAAGCTGACCGATCGCGTGATCGACGTGGACATGTGGGGCGACATTATTTATGTGGGTCTAATCATGGCGGCGGTAACGCTGATCGGCATGGACATGCATCTTTCCGGTGGCCTGTTCACCGACCGTTCGGTGGATGCGCTTGGCCATGAGGCCCAGATGGTCGAGGCTCGCACGATGGGCTTCACGATTTTGGTGTTCGCGCAGCTGTTCAATGCGCTTGCCTCGCGTTCGGCCAAGCAGAGCGCGTTTGTGGGGCTTTTCGCGAACAAGTATCTGTGGGGCGCCATCGGCATCTCGGTTGCGCTGCAGCTGTTGGTGATCTATGTGCCGTTCCTGAATGCCGCGTTCGGCACGACGCCGCTGCCGCCGCTGGCCTGGCTGGAGTGCAT
>DBKS01000027.1:70217-72448 GCA_002298605.1 Bifidobacterium sp. UBA744
GCGTCGCTCACTGTGCCAAATTTGGCAGATCTTGCGTTTTAGGACTATTTTTAGCCCGCTACAGCGCAGGATCTGCCAAATTTGGCAGGCTGGTTGGCAGGCTGGTCAGTATGCTGCTCGACAGGATAATCAAGCAGTTAGTCGTTGATCTCGGCCTTGTAGAAGTTGATGTAGGAGCGTGACGGCGTCGGGCCGCGCTGGCCCTGATAATGCGAGCCGGTCTCCTTGGATCCATACGGATGTTCTGCCGGCGAGGACAGCTGGAAGAAGCACATCTGCCCGATTTTCATGCCGGGCCACAGCTTGACCGGCAGGGTGGAGACGTTCGACAGCTCCAGCGTGATATGGCCTTCGAAACCGGGGTCGATGAAACCGGCGGTCGAATGTGTCAGAATGCCCAACCTGCCCAGTGAGCTTTTGCCCTCAAGCCGGGCCGCAATCGTGGCGTCGAGTTTGACGTACTCCCACGTGGAGCCGAGCGCGAATTCCCCCGGATGCAGGATCCACGGCTGGTCTGGCCCCACTTCGAATTGTTCGGTCAGCGATCCTTGGTTTTCAGCCGGGTCCACATAGGTATACGCATGATTGTTGAACAGGCGGAAGAAGCGATCCAGACGCACGTCGATCGAGGCCGGCTGCACCATTTCCGGGGTCCAAGGGTCGAGCGAAATATGACCATCCTCATAGGCGGCCCGAATATCCCGGTCGGACAGCAGCATGGCAACTCCTTTAGTGTTGTGCGGCGACAGGCCACGTTCTTGGCGACAGGCCACGTTCCTTGCACAGTGTAGCGCGCAGGCGGGAACCGGCATTCCCAGAAGATTTTCAGCTAACTTGACAGGTGCGCCAAGGTACCTCTGCTTTACTGTGAATTGTTGGCGGAATGCAGCAGTTCCACCGGCATATAACCCTTCTTCTCTCCTTTCTCTCTCCCCGGCGGGCGTTACCCGCCGGGTTCTCTTTTTGTAGGTGGCGATAAAGGCCTGCAGCCATGGTCGCTGTTGACCGTCGCGACCCTGATGACGTGGGGCGCTCGGGCGTGTGACCGCCACCGAACGCCTGTACCTAGTGACGCTGCTGACCGTGATGACCCTGATGGTGGTGGTGACTCCGCTGGCATAGTCGTGCAGCTGCGCCTAGCGCGAGGCAGAATGGGTTGTCATCAGGCATGGGTGCGTTGCCGACTGTGGGTACGCTGCTGACCGTGGGCTGGTGCGTAGGTTCGGGCGTGGGCGCGGAACGGTTGCCATGGCCGGGCGTGGGCTGGGCGTATGTTGCTATATGTGCATGGAGCTCTGACTGGGCTGCATTCTCATGCGTCGCACGCCCGCGCGCTACACCGCATGTGCATGCAGCGCGGTTGCGGCAATGGAATTCGACGTTCTGGAAGAGGATGGCAGCCAATGGCAACGGTGGATGAGGACAACAATCTGGATGAGTCTCCGCGTGGCATCGCGGTGCTGGTGGCGGTGGGCGTGCTGGTGGGCATTCTGTCCGGCCTGTTCGGCATCGGCGGTGGCACGGTGATTGTGCCGGCGCTGGTCTGGCTGGGGCTTACGCAGCGTCATGCGGCGGCCACGTCCATGCTCGCCATCGTGCCCACGTCCATTTCGGGCGTGGTGTCGTATGCGATGAACGGCAATGTGGATTGGCTGGCCGCCCTGCTGCTGTTCTGCGGCATGTTCTTCGGCGGGCAAATCGGCAGCTGGCTACTGGCCAAATTGCCCGAATTGGTGCTTCGCTGGGTGTTTGTGGCGTTTCTGGTGTTTGTGATCGTCAATCAGCTGATCTTCACGCCGTCGCGCGATTCGGTGATCGACATGAATGTGGTCACAGGGGTCTGCCTGGTGCTGCTGGGTGTGGTGATCGGCATTCTCGCGGGCCTGCTGGGCATCGGCGGCGGTGCGCTCGCGGTTCCGTCGCTGTCCATTTTGTTCGCCGCGTCGGATCTCATCGCGCGCGGCACGTCGCTGCTGGCCATGTTCCCGAACGCCATCACCACCACCGTCGCGAACGTGAAGCGCAGGATGGTGCATTTCAAGGCGGGGCTCATCATCGGCGTTGTCGCGGCATTCGTCACCCCGTTGGGCACGTGGGTGGCCGGTGCGGTCAGCCCGGTTGTCGGCAAGTATCTGTTCGCCGCATATTTGGCGTTTTTGCTGATCCGCTCGCTTTATGTGGCGTTGGAGGCCACCAAGGCAGTGAAGCGCTAGGCGCGATGCCTGCCTGCA
>DBKS01000027.1:72558-73716 GCA_002298605.1 Bifidobacterium sp. UBA744
CACAGCGAAGCGGAGGTTATATGTCTGCAGTCCTGGAGGGCGTGCCTGAGAAGCGCCTTGCGTTGGTAACCGGTCGAGCATATCCCGAGCTTGCTGAGGAAGTCGCCAAATGCCTGGGCGTGGAGCTGTTCCCCACTACGGCGTATGACTTTGCGAATGGCGAGATGTATGTGCGGTTCGCCCAGCCGGTGCGCGGCGAGGACGTGTTCGTGCTGCAGTGCCATTCAGGCGAGATCAACAAGTGGATTATGGAACAGCTGATTATGATTGACGCGCTGAAGCGTGCGTCGGCCCGTTCCATCACCGTGGTCGCGCCGTTCTTCGGCTATTCGCGTCAGGACAAGAAGCATCAGGGTCGCGAGCCCATCACCGCGCGTCTCATGTTCGATTTGTTCCGCACTGCCGGCGCCGACCGCATTATGACTGTGGATCTGCATGCCTCCCAGGAGCAGGGTTTCTTCGACGGTCCGGTTGATCATCTGACCGCCATGCCGGTGCTGCTGGATTATGTGCGTGGCCATGTGCCGCTGGAAACCGCCACGATTGTGTCCCCGGATGCCGGCCGCATCAAGGTGTCCGAGCAGTGGGCCGCCCGTTTGGGTGGGTTGCCGCTGGCGTTTATCCATAAGAGCCGTGACATCACGCGCCCGAACCATGCCGAGGCTCATGGCATCATCGGCGAGGTGCAGGGCCGTGATTGCGTGGTGGTTGACGATATGGTCGATACCGCCGGCACGATTTGCGAGGCCGTGCGCACGTTGAACGATGCGGGCGCCAAGTCGGTGACGCTGGTCGCCACGCATGGGTTGCTGTCCGGGCCGGCTGTGGAGCGCCTGTCGAAGTGCGGTGCCAAGGAGATTGTGTTCATGGACACCGTGCCGATTCCGGAGGAGAAGCGTCTGCCCAATATGACCGTGTTGTCGGTTGCGCCGCTGCTGGCCGCCGGCATTCGCTCGGTGTTTGAATCGCGTTCGGTGACGCATCTGCTTGAGGGCCTGCCCGCCGATATGCGCCCGCGCAATATTTATGCGTGATCTATGTGTGATCAGTGCGCAAGCATTGCGCTGATTGCCATTGCCGAAAGCCTCCGTTCCGGTCATATCAGATCCATATCGGATCATTGTGATGATTGGAGCGGGGGCTTTGGTTGCTTTTGCA
>DBKS01000027.1:73801-77681 GCA_002298605.1 Bifidobacterium sp. UBA744
CCTGCCGCGACCGCTGCAAGGGATGATTGTTGTAAACGACGGGACGTGATGATGACTGCAGCTATGAACCAGCAAAACGCAACGGCTTCGATGTCTCCGGTGCCGCCGAGGCCTCCGGTTCCGTCATCCGGGCAGCGCGGCGATGCCCTCGCGGTCGGCGTTGCACGGCCCGAGCCGCCATCGTCGTCATTCGACGCCGGCCGGCCAGCCGCCATGGCCATAAGCGATCTTCGCGATGTGGTGCTCTATCTCGCGTTGGTGCTGCTGCCCGTGGACGGTACGGTATTCGGCGTATACGCGCCGTTTTGGACTCCCATCTCGCCTTGGTTGTTCATGATCTACGCGCTGTTGCATCCGATTCAATTGGCGCGGCTGGTCCGGCGGTATACGACGCTGTCGCTGGTTGTTCCACTGGTGCTGGTGTCGACGTCCATTCCGGGCTGGTATGCCTTTGGCATTCACCCGAAACCTCTGGTGTGGTCGCTTGCCGCGGTCGCTGGGGCATGGGCCTGTTTCGCGTCGCTGCATATCGCGCTGAGTCGCAAGCGGCTTGACTGGCGTCCTATGGTGGTGACGCTCCTGATTGTGTATGCGCTGTCTTTTGTGGTGGGCGTGGGGCAGTGGCTGTCCATTGTGCTGGACGTGCAGTCCGTGCGTGCCTGGTTCGCCTCGTTGATGGCCAGGTCGTATATTCCCGTGAAATCGCAATGGGGTGGAGGCCGCCCGCAGTTCACCTTTGCCGAGCCGAGCTATATCGGCATGCATCTGTTCGGGGTGCTGCTGCCGGTGTACTGGCTGATTCGCCGCCAGTCCATCTTCGGTCTCCGTCCGCGCTCCCGGGACCGCATGCTGGCGCGGCTGGTCGCCATGCTGATTGTCGTGTACGCCGCCGGCGCCATTGTGATGGGTGCGGGTGTGCGCATCATTGTGGATTCGCTGATTGCGGTTGCCGTGGTGGTGACGGTGTCCGCCGATTTTTCCGCGGTGCGCGGGCGTTTGGTTGCCGCGGCTGAATATCTTGGCATTGTGGTGCTGACCGGTGTGGTTATGGTTGGCAACAGCAGGCTGTCGTCGCTGGCGGAGTTGGGATTGCTGCGCGGTGACGGCTCGATGGCCATGCGCATCTGGCAGACGTTGGGACCGCTGGCCGGCGGCTTGCGTGACCCTCTGCACCTGCTGTTTGGCTTCGGCTCGGGCAATATCGCCGACGCCGCCAAGGCCGGTGCCGCTGACGCATCTGTCCTGGTGGGCAGGCTTGGCGGCGATGCCGCGGCTCCGAAGGCGTGGTATGCGTCGGTGAATCATGACAATGTGTTCACCATGAGCGCCTATACCAGTTTTATCGCGGAGTTCGGTCTCCTCGGCTTTGGCGTGCTGCTTGCTGCGGTGATTTGGATGCTGGCGCGCGCTGTGCGGGCGATGGGCACTCGCGGCAATGCCGTTCAAAGCCGGTGGCTGATGTGCTGGTTCCTGCTGGTTGCGTATTTATATGTGCAATTCGAGGGATATGCGTTCTATGCGTTGCCGTTGCTGCTGTGGGCGTTGGGGCGGTGCGCGGACGCCGCCCAGCCGGCCAAGTTGGTTTAGCGCAGTGTGCGCTTGGCGATATCCACTTCGGCGTCGATGCGCTCCAGCGGACTGGGATATTCGAGCGTGACTGGCACGTCGCCGGGTAGACGGCGGATCTGCGCGGCCCAGTCGACGATGCCCTCTTCGAGCAGTGCGGGCGCCGGGTGCCCGGGATCACTGGGCTTGTTGACGTTTTTGATCTGATATTCGCCGATGGCGCCGCGCTCCAGCAGCGCGTCGAACGCCGCATCCGGGTCGACGCCGGCCCACACCCAGTTGCCGCAGTCGTAGCAGAACTTGATATGCATGGCACCGGCTTCGCGCAGTCGTCCCATGCACTTGAGCGCCCATTCCAGGCTGCCATGTGCGGTGGATTGATCGTTTTCGATGGTGACCGCCACATTGTATTTGGAGATCAGCTTGTCCGCGGCGGCCAGCTCGGCCAAAGGGGTGTTCGGCACGTCGCCCACTGAGAACTTCATCCCCACGGCGTTGAGATCGTTGGCTTCCTTGAGGAATTGCTCGAGACGGGGGTTCACCGCGCCGCCGATGCAGAAATCCTCGGGCACGGAGTAGTACAGGGTGAGGTTGTGCACGCGCACCCCGGTGCGTATCGCGTCCACTTCGGCCCTGAACGCGGGTTGGCTGTCGTCTCCTCCCGCTATGAATTCGCGGCGGACCTCGGCGATTGGGAAGTAGCTTGCAATCGCATCGAGCAGCTTGGACTGCGGTGTTCCCTCCTTCATCGCGTTGAGATACATGAGGGTGTTGATTCCGAGCTGCGCCATTGACGATCCCCTTTGAAGACTCGCGGTTGAAAGCGTCGGGTATGCGATCCGACGCAGTCCATTCTATGCGAGTCGGGGAGACGCGTGTTGCAGCCGAGGTTGCCGGCTGCCTGGTTGAGGCTGTGGATTACAGTTCAGACGGTTGGCGAGTCTGCTGGGGCGGGGTCGTTGCTGGTATCGTTGCCGACCGGTTCGCTTGGACTTTCACTTGGGGACGGTTTTGGTTCTTCGTCGGTTTTGTCGTCGGTGCCGTTGTCGCCGCTCTCGTCTCCAGGGGTTGTGGTGTCAGTGCTGGGCGACGCCGGTTGGGTCGGTGTGGTCCTTCGCGTGCGGCGCGGCGTGGGCGTGGCTGTTGCGGAAGGTGATGTGGAGGCGGCCGCCTGGCGTTGCGCCTCCTGCATGGATTCGTCCACATTGGCGATGGCGGTGGCCAATCGTTGTGTAGCCTCATCCATCGCGGCTGTGTCGGTGGAGTTGCCGTCGATGAGTTCCTGGGCGTTGGCGATGGCCGCCTGCAGTTTCACATGCGTCTGATCGTCGGCGACCTGGTATCGGCTGTTTTGGAATTTGGCGCGAGCCTCGTCCAATGCGTTGGCCAGACGCTGCTTCGATGCGTCCACGGCTGCCGTCTGATCGTTCTGGGTTTTGGCTGTTTGGCTGTCGACCACGGCCTGCGCCGCATTGGCGACCGCAGTGGCCTGCTGTTGGACGAGTTCGGCCGCCTGGTTGTAGGAGGTGACGAGCTGGTTGAGTTGCCCAGCGCTCATCGTGGTGGTGCATGCGGCCGGTCCATGCAGATCGGCTGCCACTTGCAGCGTCTGCTTGAGTGCGTCGATGGTGGTGGCGTCGGCCACTTGATCGGCGGTGACGCCGGACGCCGTGGAGGCGTTCTGAATCGCCGTGTCCAGCTGTGATTGGGCGCTGGCGAACTTTCCTGCAGCGCTTTGGCAGTTTTGCTGCGCAAGTTTCAAGCCTGCGGCGGTTTGACGCTGGTTGACTGCATACCCCCCGCCGACGGCTAGCCCCGCCGCTACAAGCGCCGCAGCCACGCATGCCGCAATAACGGGAGTGCGGCGATTGGGTTTCAGTGCTCGGGCGTGCGCGGGGTTGGCGGAGTCGGCGATGGCGTCAATGGCGCCATCCGGAATCGACTCAACCAACGGCGTTGCAATGGTTTCGGTGGTTTCGTCGGCTTCGGGGGTTGTGCCTGCGCTGACTGGAGCTGGCTTGCCATCGAGCCAGCTCGTCGAGTCAAGTGCGAGGGTGGTTGTTCCGTCGCTTGCGCCCGTGCGGCTGTTGCCGGTGGAAGAGTTGTGATCGGTGCCGGGGGCGGTGTCGCTGCCGTTGTCGACGTTGGCGGTGGCATTGCTGTGGTCTTGCTGGTTCGCCACTTGTCCGCCAGTTTGTTTGTTCCATGCTAGGTCCATGGGCCATGTGGCCGTCGAACAGGTGCTTTCGAGCCAGTTTGGGCCCGCTATATCTCAAATGTTAACAAGAATTCATATTGGGCCGATTGCAGAACG
>DBKS01000015.1 GCA_002298605.1 Bifidobacterium sp. UBA744
GCAGAGCGAGCCAGATCGGGCTGCCCCACAAGACCACGGCTGTCGCTATACGCTGCGCGGTACGCCAGGATGATGCCGGGGTCGCCGGGGCGTCCGCGTTGTCGCCGCCGATTGTGGTTTGACCTGTGAATTGCCGTTGTTCACGGAGTGGATCGTCGAGCGGAGGCGGAGGCTGACGGATGGACGGCTCCGAGGTGTCGTTCGCGGCTCGAGTTGTTTCATCGGGGATTTTGGAGACGTTGGGCGTGGGATTGAGCGGCGTCCATCCCAACCCGTCCAGATTGACCTCCGCCCATGCCGCTATGTCCTTGCCGGTGAAGACGGTCGGGGCGTCTGCGGGGTCGCCGGCGCCTGCTCCGGCATCCGTCCCGGTGCCCTGGGATATGAAGCCGAGCACCACACGCGATGGGATGCCCAGTTCCCTTGCCGCCAATGCCATAAGAGAGGCGTATTGCTCGCTGTCGCCGACCATGATCGGATCGGTGAGCATACGGTCAAGCCGGTAACTGCCATGACCAGGCGGGGATGGATATTCGCCATCCAAACCATGCGAGAACCAGCCTCGCTGCTGTAAGGCGGCGGCCGCCGCGCGGACGGTCGCCCCGTCGGTGGTGAAGCCCGCCGCAATGCTATTGGCGAACTGTCTGACCGTTTCCGGGGCGTCGGCGGTGCGTCCGTCCGGCTTGACGGTCTGATCGCCGTCTGTCGTCGCGCCTGAGGCGGCGTCAATCCGTTCCGCGCTTGGCTTGTCTGGAATGATCCCGGTCTCGACATATCGCAGTTCGCCTGCGGATGCGATGGCCGTGGAGGTGGCTTCCGATACGAAGGCGGTGGAGGTGGATGCATTGGCATACACAGCCACGGGCTGATCGGCCGGCTCCGCCTGGTTGATATGTATGGATGATGCCTGGCCGGCCAGGGGCAGCCATGCCTCGCGATAGTCGGGGTGCACGGTGAAGGTGGCGGTGAATGGCGTGCCCGGACTTGCCGCGGTACCGTTCAAGCGCTCATGAATGCGACGGAAATCGCCCGAGCCGGCGGCGTTCGTGTCTGCGAGATTCCACACCGTGCCGTCGAAACGATCCATCACCGCGAGACGCAGCGGTGTGTCCGGTGGCAGGCCGGTGACCGTAACCATCGGGTCGTCGCGATGGTTGGCGATCATGGCGCGCATGCCGCTGAGCGGGCTGACGGCGGCATATGAGCTGAGCGGAGGCAGATAGCGGTCACGTAACGTGAAACGGGACCCGGATTGCCCAATGCATTGCGTGCCGCAGTAGGCGGTGGTGACGGATATGGCAAGTACCAGTATGAGACTCGTCCATCGTGTCGGATCAATCAGGCCCATATGTCGGCTGCTGATCAGCAGCTCTGTCACAATGAGCAGTATGCCGATTGCCGTGGGATGCCAGCCATGATGGGTTCCCAGCAGTGAGGCGGCGGCGAAGGCCAGCGCAATGGAGGCCGCGCTCAATGCGGCTCCCAGCGCGCGGTTGCCGATCGTCAATGCCGAAACGGCGTGGAATGTCGTGAACAGCGCAATGGTCCACACGGCCATGAGCAACCCGTTATCGGACCCAATGGGAGGCGTGAGTGCGAGAAGCTGCTTGAAGGAGCCCAAGGTACTGAGCAGGCCCTGCGTCACTGTACGGCCGGTGGGTACTATATGGACGACAGTGGTGTGCGGCAGGGTGATGATCGGTCCGATCAAACCCTGCGAAACAAGCATCAGGACGCATTGCCCTAGCGAATGAAGGGTGTGGCGTCGGGGCGTGACGGCTGCGATGAGCGCGCCGATGAGTGTGGCTGGAACGGCGCCGCGCAGCCAGAGCTCCGGGGATCCGTATACAGGGATCAGAGGACTCGCGGCGACCAGCGCGGCGGCGCACACGCCGATCGTCTCCGGTGCGTGCGGTGTGCGCATCGTCGCCGGTCGCGCGGCGGGACGCTGACGCATTGACGCGGATAGTGACGATATGCTCATCGCAGTGCCTCCATGACGAACGGCAGATCCTTGGGGGCGCCGACGGTGACGAGACGGTGTACGGCATCCCATGCGACGCCGGACTGTTCGCCGATTGCGCTGCGTAGCAGTATGACGGGGCTGGCCGACACGGTCCGTGCGAAGCGACGAATGTCGTTGAGTGGCAGCTGCGAGCCGACAACGACCAGATACAGCGATATGGCGGCGGCATTGTGGCTGGCGTGTCCGTCCGGACCGTCTGAACGGTTTGGTCCGGTCGCTGCATTCGGCTGTCCGGGGCCGGCTGGTCCTTGGAATATGGGCGTGTGGAATATGGGCGTTGTGTTGCATGCGCCGGGGGAAGTTTGCAAGGCGCTACACCGGTCAAGGAACGTGTTGGCGTCATGCACGCGGATGCGGTGGGAGTCGTCGCCTGTCGCCAGTGGACGATGCTCACGCAATGCCTGCACCCCGAGCGAGGCGTACAGCGTGACGGCGAGCTCGAATTCCTCCGGTGCCGCATAGCTATGGGCGTTGAGATCGAGCAGCAACCGGATGGCGGTATGCTGCGTAGCCTGATAGCGGCGAACCAGAAGGGAGCCGGTTTTGGCCGAGGACGGCCAGTGAACATGGCGAAGGTCGTCGCCCGGTACATAGTCGCGCAACTCGTAGAGGTCCAGGTCATTGCTTGCCGGGTCGCTGCCCGACCTTCCCTCAAGATCATGCGTGACGCCGATGGGCAGGGGGCCTGTTTGGAGAATCCTCGGATGCACATGCACGTTGACCGTCGATGTCAACGCGACGCTGCGTCGAGCCAATCCCAGCGGGTCGCCGGTTGTCGCGACCAGTGGGCCGATGGGGATCACGGCGCGTCGATCGGCTGGGATCGTCAGCGTGAGATTGTGTGGGTTGGCCGGTGTGACGGAGCGAATGTCGATTCGACGCGTGTCGTTCCCGATCCGGAACGTGCAGTGGGCGGCCGTTGCCGTAGGATGATGCCGTTTGGCGGTGATGCAGGCGGTGACGCCAATGGCGTCGCCCATATTGACGCTTGTGCCGCGCACGTCAAGTGTGGCGGCGAGGTGCGGGGTACGCGTCGCCATAATCGCCGCGCATACTACGATGCCGAATCCAGCGAATCCGGCCGCGAACAGCTCCCTCCAACCAAGTAACGCGGAGGTTGCGATGCAGGCGAGACTGGTTGCGGTCGTCGCCCATCCCAATGAGGACAGTATGGATCCTCGTACCGTGCGCGACACGTGGCGCACCGCCCGTCTGAATGCGGTTCTCATCGTGGCCCCCGTCGTATGGCGGCCGACTGTGGGGCCGGCACATTATCCAGCAGCTGCATGATGATCTGCCTGGAGGTCGTCGCTGAGCATATGGCTTCCGACTTCAGCACAATGCGGTG
Organism: Bifidobacterium sp. UBA744; assembly: GCA_002298605.1. Taxonomy (GTDB): domain Bacteria; phylum Actinomycetota; class Actinomycetes; order Actinomycetales; family Bifidobacteriaceae; genus Bifidobacterium. The sequence continues at coordinate 3,375 of DBKS01000015.1, forward strand.
TGCAAGCACGCTGACTGCAAGGTCGCGAACATCGTCGGGAGTCACGTAATCCCGACCCTCCAGACCCGCGCACACTCGCGCGCCGCGAACCAACGCCAGTCCGGCGCGGATGGATGCGCCGCAGGCGATGAGCTCATGGTGCCGTGTCGCCTCAACCAGCCGGACGATATATTCCAGCACCTGGTCGCCGATGTGAATCGTTTCGGCATATGACCGCAAGGCGAGGATGCCTTCGCCGTCGAGCACCGGTGTGACCAGTGCGGCCCGGTCGATGACGGAAGCCTGTCTCAACAGGGTGATGCTGGCGGCATGGTCCGGAGCCCCAAGCGACAGCGTGATGAAGAAGCGGTCCAACTGTGCTTCGGGCAGCCGGTATGTACCCGCCTGATCGTAGGGATTTTGGGTGGCGATGACCATAAACGGCTGAGGTACCCGGTGCCGTGCGCCGTCGACGGTGACTTGTCGCTCCTCCATGACTTCCAGAAGCGCCGACTGCGTTTTGGGCGATGAGCGGTTCACCTCGTCGGCGAGCACGATCGACGCGAAAATCGGTCCGGGGCGGAATGTGAAATCACCGGTGCGCTGGCGGTATACGGTGATGCCTGTCACGTCGCCGGGCAGCATATCCGGCGTGAACTGGATCCTGGAGTAGGATGCTTCCAGCGCGTTGGCCAGGGCTCGTGCCAGTTGCGTTTTGCCGGTGCCTGGAGTGTCCTCGAGCAAGATGTGTCCGCCGGCGATAAGTGCGGTGACGCAGCGCCGGATCGAGGTTTCCTTGCCCAGCACGGCGGTTGATATGGCTTGGGTCAGCGCGTCTGCCGCCTGGCGGAATTCGGTCGCGTCCCGGATTGCGTGTTGCTGCCGGCGCCGGTGATCGGATGCTGCCGGAATCGAGGCCGACGACGATGACCGGGACGCATGAGACGGATGCCATTGGCCAGTCGTATGCGGTGGGATTGCCTTTGGAGCCACGGCCGCCGGGCATGTGCGGTCCGACAGCTGCGTGCGGTCCGCTATCCGCGTGGAATCGGACAACTGTGCGCTGGCTTGGAACGGATGATCGGCGGCTGATTGCGCCGGGTTCGGCATTGCGGTCATCATCGGCTCCCTGTCCGGACAAGGACGGTTGCGGGGTGCGTAAACGGTGTGACTTGATCTGCGACGCCCTCGAGCGTTTCCGATTCGGGCGGGGCGATGACCGCATGCGCGATGAACGAAACCGATGCGGTTGCGGGTTTGGCCCCGGGCTGGCGTGGCAGCACGGTTGCGGTGAGTGTCAATTCGCTGCCTGCCTTGTTGTCGCCGATTCCGAAGGTGGCGGAGGCTGCGTCGCAGGGCAGCGAGGCTTCGAAGGCTTCGGATAGCGCTATCTGGACGCAGCCGGCGTTGCGCGTGTCCGTTAGTGTGACGGCGGCGTCGACAATGGCGGTGCCGGGACGTTGCGTCACAGTGATCACTGGCGTGCTGGGGTCTGACCAGACCAGTGCCGGTTCGCTCGCTTCTCCGCCTGGCCCGGCACCCATCTGGTTATATGCCGTGACGATGGCGGTGAATTGGCCGCCATCGGTGATGGCGGAAGCCGGGACGTCGAACCGCTCCGATAGCGAGTGGCTGGTTTTGGTCGCGACTTCGATGCCGTTGCCCAATAGGACCACGGTGTAGTGAGTGGGGGCGCTTCCCTGGTAATCCGGTCGCTCCCATGTCACGGAGGCGTTGAGGTATCCTCCTGCGATATGCACGTTCGCAGGCGCGGAAGGCGTGCGATCCGCTGTGCCGATTACGACGTTGGAGTCCTCCGACCAGCCGTTGGCGTTGCGCGCTCTGACGGTGAAGGAATATGGCATCGCGTTGGCCAGACCGGATACGGTGCATATGGTGTTGGAGCCGCAGGACAGGGAGCCCCGATGCCCCTCTGTGCTGTAATCCACGCGATATTCGCTGATCGGGCTGCCGTTCGCCTGGCCGGGCGTCCAACGCAGGGTGACGGCGCCGTCTTGCGTGCTGACCGCGGCAGTGGACAGCGCCGGCGGAGACGGGCGGTCCGTCACGAAGATCGCGATGATGGCGCGGACATGTCGGTCGACCGTATGAGTGCCATCCTCCACGGTCACCGTCATCGTGGTGGCGAGCGCACCGGCACCGGTGTCGGGCGTTAACGTCACGATCCCCTCATTGGTGTGCGTCACCCGAATGCGCGAGTCGTCTGCGAGGCCAAGCTCCTTGATCGTCAGCGGGGTGTCGGGGAAAGGATTATAGGCGCCTTCGAAGATGTCCACTGTGGTTGGCGCCCCCGCCCGCAACGTGATGGGCGTTGCGCTGAGCCTGGCGAGAGGCTTGGAGGAGCGTGTGACGCGTGCGGTGATTTCCGTGGCGACGGTACCGCGCGTATCGGGGTCGTGCTCATAGTGCAGGGCGACGGGTATGGCGACGGCTGTTCCCGGTTTGGCGTCCATGGCGGCTTCGATCGTCATGGTGCCATCGGCGGTGACATGTGATGTCACATCGCCGTGTGTGCCGGGCGAGGCGTAGGTGATGGTGTATGCGTTTGGCGACGCCCCGTCCGGCATATGCGTTAGCGAGTCAAGCGCCACGGTGGTTGCCGGCTCGCCGGCCGCCACGTCGATGCTTGCCTGCGACAGTGTCGGGGGAGGGACGTCCTTGCCGAGCACGGTGATGTCGAGGCTGATCACCGCGGTGCTGACGATTTCGCCGCGCCCGTCATCGGCTGTGGGGGAAGCGGGGCCATGGCGGGCGTTGCGCTCGCTGTCGGTTGCGGTGAAGGTGATTGATGCGGGACCGGCATACCCCTTGGCCGCGGTGAAGCGCAAGGTGTGCGCGTCGATATAGGGGTTGTCGCCATCTGATTTGGTTGCGCTGACGGATTCTGGGGATTCGATGGATGCGGTTTTACCGGCTCCTACGCGCACATAGTCGGCCACGGCGATGGTGATGCTGGCCCCGGAGCTGACGATGAGCGCGGGGGCTTTCGGCCGTGGCATGGGGGGAAAGACGCCATAGGCCGGCACTTGGATGAAAGCCGTTGACGTGAGGTTGTGGACGGTGTTGGTGACCTGGTACGGTACCATGCGGGTCCGGTCCGTCAGCTCCAGGGCGATGGTGGTCGGTTTGCCGTCAACCATGCGCGCATGATCGCCCGCTGATTCGTGGACTGTTACGCGGAGTTCGTCGTTGGTGCCCGATGGGTTGGAGATCCACGGGGCGATGTCGACTTCGATAGTCCGTTTGTCGATAGTGGCGGCCGGCGGCACGTGATAATCGGCGGCAGACGGCGGGTCGATGGCGGCTTCCGGGTCCACGTGCACGGTCAATGTGGCCGTGTCGGTCACTCCCGCCGCATTGCTGACCTGATAGACCGCATGGATGGTGGCGGGCGTGTCCGGCGTGAGCAGCGTCAGCGAGTCGCCATGCACTTGAACGTCATCGACGCCCTGCGCCTCGACATGGTCCATCAGGCGCAGCGGCGTGCCGTCCTGGGAAATGTCGTTGCCGGTCACCGGCACGCTGGCCCTGGTGCCTGGCCTGAGCGTTATAGCGTCATCGCGCGCGTGAACGGCCGAAGCGACCTGTGTTCGGAGGACGCCTACGCGGATGGTGGCCTGCGCGCGTTGCCCGGTCCAATCCTCCACGGCGTATGTGAAGGTATCGGTGCCCTGTGAATCGGGGTATGCCTCATAGACCAAGCCCGACGCGTCAATGTCGGTGACGCGGCCCAACTGCGCGGTTGTGTTGCCCAGTCCCGACAGAATGACGTCATCGCCGTCCGGATCGATGCCGGTGAGTGTGATCGGAATGCGCACGGTTGCGCCGGCGGCCACCTGTGCGGTGACGTCGCGTGGGGCGGGAGCCGCCTTGGTGCGTTCGTCGGATTGGCGCACGGTGATGGTGACGGTGCCGGAATCCGTGGCGCCGTAATCGTCGGAGACGGTGTAGGTGGCCGTGAAGGTGCCTGCGGTTTGCGGCGCCTGGTATCGGATCGTTTCGTCCGAGGCGAAGATCAGCCCGTCAAAGTTCGCGGCGTCCACGTCGATATCCTGCGATAGATGCACATCCGTCATGGGTGCAGAGCTGACGTGGTCGAGCGCGTTGAGCGTGAGCACGCCTCCGGTGCGCACGGTCGCGCTGAAATCGTCGGCTTGTAGCGGCGCGGGCGTTTCGGGCGCGATATACGGCTGCACCACGATTGCCGCGCTGGATGAGGCCTCGGCGTTGGCGGCGTGGTAGATCAGCCGGATCGGCGCGGAGAGCGCGCGGCGGGTGGTGACCGCTATGCGATGATGGCTGACAATGCTGCATTCCAGACCGGAATCCTGCGAGAGGTCATCCGTGCCGGTGATCGCCAGTACGCCGCCAAGTGGATCGACGTCATTGCGCAACGGCTCGATGACGGCCGTGCCGGATGCGTCCAATATGGCGACGTCGTTGGCGAGCAGAGGCGTGTGATGTTGGCCGTCGGGCATGTCGGTGTCAATGCGAACCAGGCCGATGGCGTCAATCGCCCCTTGCGCGATGGTGAACGGCATATATGTGCTGCCGAGCGTCGCCGCGGCAGCGGTGAACGACAGCGTGCCGGCCTGTACGGTTGCGCTGGCGCCGGGTGGCGCCTCAACGGCGGATAGGCGTGCCGGTTGCGCCGATGTGCGGTGGACATATGGGGTGAGATCCACGGTGACGGCGGTGTTGGGCGCAGCGCGTACGACAACCGGATCGAGTGCCGCCGGCAGTGTGCCTGGCTGATGCGCCACAACGTAGATCACTCCCGTGGCGGTTGTCCGACCGTCGGAAACCGTCACCGTCACGGCGTTGCGACCCGAAATCGCGGGACCGGCGCTGACGGTGAGCTGTCCATCGGCGCGGGCGGACACGGCAAGACCGTTGCCGGAGCCGGATTCGCCGTTCGCTCTCCCGCTGGTGTCGCGTGCGCTCGCCGATATGAGCGTGAGGTCGTCACCGTCCGGATCGTTGAATGCTCCGAGCGCGTTCAGCGTCCTCAGGGCGCCCTGTTCGATGGCGTATTCCGGCGGGTCGCCGGTCTGCTCCGGGGCGTTGTTGCCGGTGTGGTCGCGCAGATGCACCGTGATTGTCGCCGACGACGTCTGTCCCCGTCCGTCCGATATGGTGTATCGGAAGCGCAGTGGCGGCGAAGCGGCTTCCGTCGCAGCGTCAAGCTGCAGATACCGGCCGTTGTGAATCGGCAGCACCGTTGCGGTGGTTTCGCTGAGTGCGTCGACATGGGTGATGCGCAGCACTGCGCAGTCGGTTTGCCGGTCGTTGCCCAACACGTCAAGTATGCGGCTGGTTGCGAGTCTGGCTGCGAATTCATCGTCGACGGCGGTGATCTGCCCGGATTCCGGCGTGCACGAGTCGTCGAATGTCGGATCGATGCTCGTGGCGCGTGTGATGCCGTCGTCGTCCCCGTCGGATTGCGGTTGGGCAAGATTCCATTGCGGGACGATGGCGTCCAAGGAAACGTTTGGAATCCAAACGGTGCCGTCGGAGGTGTCGTTGAGAACGACCTGGCGGTGGTTTACCTGAAACGTCAGGCTTGAGGAGTCGGTGACCTGCGCGAGGGTGAGCCGCGGGTCGACGTCGGCCCGGTCGAGTTCGTCCACGGTGTCGGCGCCGCATAGCTTGATGTAGTTCTTGTCCGGCCGCGCCCAGGCCATATGGACGCATCCATCGCTGGAAACCGGTTGGACCGCCGAGCCGTGTACCACGGCTTCGTCGGCGGCGGGTATGGCGAGCTGTGCCGAGGTCGCGTGCGTCAGATTCGCGGCGACGATCGCAGACGGTGCGGTCAATGCGACCCAGCCCGTTTGCCTGGTGTCGGCGGGCGGTTGCTGCAGCAGGAATGGCGGCTGGGCGTCAATCGCAATGCGTCCTGCTCGCCAGACCAGTTCGGTTCCGGAGGCTATGATCGGCGTGCCGCCGACCACAGTGAAGGAATCGGCCGACTGCGGCGAATGATGGCTCAGCGATCCCAGTTCCCGGAGTTCGCCTACCGGCCGGTCCATGCGCAACACCATCCCGTCACGCGGCCGATACCCGTACAGCGCGCCGGTGTGGTCGACGGCGACGAGCCCGCCTTCGCCGAGTTGCATCACGGGTTCGTCACCGGGGCCAAACCGGTCGACGTCATCCAGCTCCCCGGCCCATACCTCGCCGGTGTGGACGAGAAGAAACGCGACGGTGCCGCCGCCGACGGCAACGTCAATGTCGTTGGATCCGCCGGTCCCGTCCACCGGCGACATGCCATCCGTGGTGATGAGCGTGGCCGCGTCAATGCCTGCGATGCGTGACCCGTCAAGCAGCGCGGCGCGGTCGCCGCTTTGCAGCACGGTGAATTGGGGCTGTGTCGCTGGCAGCGTTGCCTCGATTTGCCGAGACCGGACGTTGAATCGCGCAATGCCGCGGTCGGCCTGCGAAACGATCCAGGCCGTGCCGTCGTCGAATTCGATGCGTCGCCGCGTCACGGAATTCAGCAGTGCCGCTCCCATGACGATGCCAAGCAGCATGATCAGCGCGACAATCGGCGCAATCCAGACGGCATGTCCGCGTCGATGCGTCTCGGGCCGCGGCAACGCGGACGAAGATGTTTGCGGAGTGCTGTGCGACGGCGCGCGCGAACCAGTGCCGGATGTCCCGGTGCCGGATGTCGTCGGCGGATGCGGATGCCGTGTATGTCGTGCTGCCATGGGTGCGCCTTTCGCATGAGGTTACGTCATGGCTGCACGCTAACCGCTCCGGGGGCGATCGGGCGAACTGCATGGGCATTGTTGACGAACGACCCCCACGGAACGCGGTTTCCGGGCGTGTCGTCCAATGCTGTCCAATGCTGTCCAACGCTATCCAACGAGTTGTCCACAAGCGACTGGCCGGATGGTTCCCAAGGCGACCTGAATGCCGGTTTCCGAGGGGATCGCGTCGCCGAAGCGCCACATTGCCAAGACCATCGCGCCCATGACAATCGCCGCGACAATCACCGCAGCGGCTCCTGCGACGGCCCTGCGCCTGATGGATCCATGGCTCCGCGGCACCGTTGCATGCGCCGATGCGGGCCGTTCGCCGTCCTCCATGCGCGGCGGTGATCCCGCACCTCCCATCCGCGCCGGATACGGCGCCACCCCGTCAACGGTCAGCGGCGTGACCTCGAATCCCAGGCGGTGCTGCGCAAGCTGCATGTCCCGCGCGAACTCCACGGCGGAATACGGGCGTTCGGCAGGGATCTTGCTCAGTGCCCTCGTGAGCAGCGACGCCACGCAGGGGGACGCAACGCTCCGTTCGACGACGGGCGGTGGCCGAAAGACAATGGCCTGCGCGAGCTCGTCGTTGGTGCGCGGCGCATAGGCGTACTCGTACGGAGAGCGTCCCGTCAGCATGGCGAACATCGTCGCCGCCAGCGAGTACAGGTCCGACGATTCGTTGCCGCCGCTCTCCCCGGTGAGCAACTCGGGTGCCGCCCATGGTGTGGAAAATCCCGTGGCGGCATGCTCGTACACGCCGGCTGCCACGCCGAAATCGGCCAGCGCCGGCAGGCCCCGCCGAGTGATCAGAATATTGCCGGGCTTGACGTCACGGTGCACAATCCCTCGCCGATGTGCCGTGGCCAGTGCGCCCGCCACGGCGATGCCGACGTCGAGCATATGCCGTTCGGTGAGCCTTCGGTTTCGCATCAGTTGCCGGATGCTTCCGTTGGGCGCGTACTCGAGCACCAAATAGGCCAGGCCATTCGGGGTGATATCAGCGCGGTGCACGGTGAGAATATGCGGGTGGCCGCGCAGCATTGCCATTATGTTGGCTTCGGCGCGGAAACGTTGCGCGGCGCCCCGGTCGACCAATCTGCCGCGAAACGCCTTGATCGCCACCTCGCGGCCGGTCGCGCGTTCGCGGCACAGATACACCACCGCGCTGGTCCCCTCTCCCAGCGCCCGCAGCGCCTCGTAGTCGGCCGGCAATCCGTCGGTGCCGCCCATCGGATGTCCATCGTCCGACCATCCGATCGGCTTCGCCGGTCCCCGCGGCTCATGCGATCCCGTGTATTCGGCCATGCGATTCCCCCTGCCTCATTGCATGCGTCCATCATAGCCGCGCCGGAAACGGGACGTCGCAAGTCGCCCCGGAGGCTTGTTGGCCGAATAACCTAGGCTGGAGGCATGACGAAGAGCGGCAAGACGAAGGTGCTGCTGGTGACGGGCCAGCCGAAAAGCGGCAAAACGGCGTTCGCGTTGCGCGAGCTGCTGACGGGCATCGATGACGTTGGACAGCAGCGGGCGTTCATGGCCGTGTCCGGTCGCAAGGTTGCGGATGCTCTAAGCGATCAGGTGATCCGCGAGCTGGGGGCGTCGGCTCAGGTGCGGCCGGTGACGACACTGTCGGCCATCGCCTTTCGCCAGATATCCGCGGCGCGCGCCCAGGAGGGGCTCGCCGCGCCGCGACTACTGAACGGTGCCGAGCAGGACGCTTTGCTGCGCGGGGTGCTTGCCGCTCACATCCGCCATGTGCTGGCCGGCGAGTCGGGGGAGTGCGCCGTGTGCGGGCTGCTGGCGGAGTATTTCGTCTCGTCGTCATGGCCGTCGCTGGTGATGACCCAGGCCGACTGGTCCGACGTGCTGCGGATGGGGGACCAGGCGTCTCGATCTCGGTCGAGATCTCGGTCCCGGGCCGGTGACGACGCCATGCTGCTGCAGCGCGGTCTGAGCGGCGCGTTTGTCCAGCAGCTGCGCGACATGCTGGCGCGCATGAACGAGCTTGGCGTGTCGATGTCCGGCGAGAACGATGCGCTGCACGCCCTGGACGTCGACCGTCATCCGACCGCCCGGACCATGCGGCTGAAGGTGCAGTGGCGGTTGGCGTTCGCGCTGCGTCGGGAATACGCGGCGGCCATCGAGTCCACGTATGCGCCGGAATGTCGCCTGGACTCCTCGCTGCTGCTGGTGGAGGGCATGGCCGCCGTGGACCGGCTGAACGACGAGGCTCTGCCCCGCTGCGTGGTGGTGGATGACTTCCAGGACGTCACATTGGCCGGATTGGCGTTTTTGCGGGCGTTGCATCGTCATGGTTGCCACCTGGTGCTGGTGGGCAATCCGGATGAGTCCGTGCAGGCGTTCCGAGGGTCGTATCCGGAATATCTCTTCTCTCAGGTGCGCGGATGGGATGGCGTCGAACAGCGGACGTTGACGCGAGACCGGTCATCCGCCCCGCAGGCCCCCAGCTATCTTGACTTGGTGGCGAGCCGGGTGAGCCTGTCGATCGCCTCGGTTCAGGACGATGATCTGCCGATTGTGCGCAGGCCCGGCAAACTGCCCGCATATCGGGGATCCTTTCCGATCGCCGCATTGGACGACGCGGATGCGCTGCCGTCCGATGGCAGCGTGACAACCGGGTTGTACCGATCGCCGCGCGAGGAAATCGACGACGTGGTCTGGCGTATCAAACGCGAGCATCTGGGATTGAACGGTTCGGCCCGGCGCGCCTGGAACGACATGGCCGTGATCGCGCACGACAACGCCACGGTTCGCGCAATCGGGGAAAGGCTGCGGCGCGAGGGCGTTCCGGTGATCTACTCGTCGGTGACGCGCCCGTTGAAGGACGAGCCATTCGTCCAGGCGCTGTTTTCGACGATCGAATTGGCCGGGATGATGAATCGCGGTCTGGAGGCGTGTTCGATGGGCTTGGCGCGCGCCGCGCGATATATTCGCTCGCGTCTCGCCGATGTGATGAATTCGCCGCTGATCACCGTGGGGGCGAATGACCGCGATGAGGGGTATCCCGCGCGGTTGTCGGTGGCGGAGTCGGCGATGGATGCGCTGCAGTCGCTGGCCGGGGTGGTTGCTTCGGATTCGGTTGCCGCAAGCGGTGTCGCCGAGGATGCGACCTCCGCAGCCTCTTCCGCAGCCTCCGCCGATGTTGCCGCCGCCGCATCGGATGCGTCCGGTACGTCGGCCTCGGCCGCTTTGCCACGGCTGGTGGCCGCGTGGCGCACCCTGCGGGCCGCTGTGAGTGATCGGCGCTCGCGGACCGCGGCCGAGCGGGGAATCGAGGTGAGCGACGCCATTCTCGACGATGCCAATGCGCCGGCCGACGAGGGGACGTTGCCTTTCGGCCGTGACGCCATGTATCTGCTGCTCGTCTTCGACACGTCGGCCGCCGACGCCGTCCTCGCGTCCATTCGCGCGGTATGCGGCACGCGGGCCGGGCGCGCGGACGATCAGGCCGAGGCCTTCGCCCGGGCCTGGAATCTGGTGCGCGACACCGCCGAGGGGCTGTCCCGCATATCGTCCAGGAGCCCGCAATACGCGTTGTCGGCGGCATGGAAGGCCGCGGGGGTCGACAAGATGTGGCAGAGGCTCGCCCTGGGCAATACCGCCGCCGGCAGGGCCGCCAACGATCGGCTCGACGTGGCGATGCGATTGTTCCAGTTCGCCGAGGACTCCACTGCGGCCTCCGACATCACCGGGTTCATCGATCAGGTGCGGGCGATGGATGTCGAGGCGGATTCGCTGGCGCATGTCAGCCCGGTGGAGCAGGCCGTGACGCTCGCCACGCCCGCCGGCGCGGTTGGCCGGCACTGGCCGATGGTGTGGATACCCGCCGTGCAGCAGGATGTGTGGCCGAATCTGGCGCCGCGCAACACGATGTTCGGCGGCGAGGATCTGGCCGATGTGATGCTGCGGGGCCGCTTGCTGGACGATGTGCCGCCGGCAGGCGGGCCGTCAGGTGGCAATCCGCGGCTCGCCGGCGTTTTGTATGCCGAACGTAAAAGCCTGTTGGTGGCGTTGACCCGTGCCACGCAAACCGTGGTGATCAGCGCGGCGGCGAACGATGAGACGTCGCCATCCGATTTTCTCTATGGTTTCCTGCCCGAGCGCTATCGGCGCGATGCCAATCACTACACCGAAGCGGGCGACGGCGGCGCGTATGCCGGTTTGGACGCCGATCCCCGTGGCCTGGTCACGGCCGCACGTCTGGTGCTGACCCGTGCGGCGGCTCGACAGGATGCCGGCCGCAGTCCGTCCGAAGGCGGCGGGACGTCGTGGCTCGATGACGCCCGGGTGCGGGACGCCGCGGATGCCCTGGCCCTGCTGGCTGCGAACTCGATGACGTCAGCCGATCCGAGGATGTGGGCGTTCGTGGGGCAGTCGCATAATGGCGTCGGTCGGCCAGCGAAGGACTCGACGGTGCCGGACGCGTCGAACGAGCCGCCCGAGACGAATGAGCCGCGTACCGTCACCCTTTCCCCATCGGCGGTTGATGGCCTGTGGGCGTGCCCGGTGTGCTGGCTGCTTGAGCATCGGTTCGCCGGGCCTCGTCCCTCCAGCGCGGCTGCCGGTTTCGGCACGATCATCCACGCCGTCGCCGAGCAGGCCAGCAATGATGGCTTGGATTTGCCCGGTTGTACCGTGGACGAGATCGCCGACCGCATGATGCGGATCTACCAGTCCATGCGTCCCGACATCGATTCGATCGACGATGTGCGCGAACGGTATGAGATGCAACGCCGCGACGATCAGGCCGCGACGATGCTCACCCACATCGCCACCTATTTCGTCGAGTCCAACGAGCCCGGCTATCCGGAGCGCAACGCCAACACCATCACGGTCGGCACGTTGGAAAACTCACGCTGCGAGGTGCCTTTCGCCGCACGGTTCGATCTGCGTGACATCACCGCCGCCTACAATGCAATCCCCGACGTGGACCCGATCAGTCCCTCGCAACTCATGGCCATCATGGGCGCGCTGGTCGGCGGCTGGCCGGAGGCCATGAGCGAAACCCTGACCGTGAGGCTGTCGGGACGCATCGATCGCGTGGAGACGCGCGTCACCGCCGACGGACGCCGACAGTATCGCCTGATCGATTACAAAACCGGTAAGAGGCCGTCGTTGTCGCAGATCTTCAGCGACCTGCAGCTGGTCTGCTACCAACTGGGCCTCGTCTTCCCCGAAACCGGGCCGCGCGGCGGGGAAGCGGTTCGCAACGCCCCCGATATCGCGCAGTCGGAACTGTTCCACGTCGCCGAACAAGCCTACCCGGCGGAAAGCTACGCGCCGGAGAGCGCCTACCAGCCGGCGCTGTTCGCCGACGGGTCGCTGAACGCCGCCGCGTTCACCCCTCGGTACCATTACAAAAAAGCCGCGTCATTGTTCGATGCCGCCGTGCTGCCGTCCGATCCGCCGCGGGGAGTGGACGACTCCGTATGGCAGCGGTTCGTGGCGCTGCGCGGCACCCAGGCCGTGTGGGCGCTGACCATGATCGCCCGCGTGTTCTACGCGGCCGCGGCCAGCATCTCCACGCGCATCGAAGCGCATCCGCAGCCCTACCACACTGAACATTGCCGCTGCATCGGCCGCTGCCCGGCCTGTTCGGGCGTGCTGGACACCGTCGTCGAAACGAGGCAACTATGAGCAATCCGACCGTTGGACATATCACGCCGTCGCCGGAACAGGCGGCCGTGCTGAACGCTCCCGTCGACGCCGACGTGCTCGTGGTGGCGGGCGCCGGCTCCGGCAAAACCTTCACGATGACCCAGCGCGTGATCCGGCTGATCGACCAGGGGGTGCCGCCCGAGCGGATCCTCGGGCTCACCTTCACGCGCAAGGCCGCCTCCGAACTGCTGTCCCGCGTATCGGCGGTCACCTCCGAAGGCGCCCTGGCGCCGACCGTCAGCACCTACGACGCGTTCTTCCAGTCGATTGTGCGGCAATACGGTCTGCTGGTCGGCTTCGATCAGCACACCCAGCCGCTCAGCGAAGCCGGGGCGTTGCAGCTCGCCAGCCAGGTGATCGACGAGCATTTCGACCGTCTCGCCGGACGGGACATGGGTGCTTTCGCCAGCTTGGCGTCGCAGGTCATCGCCCTGAGCAACGCCATCGGCGGCTCGATGATCGGCGGCGGATGCGACAGCATCGACGAAGGCATTGAACGCGTGCGGGCGTGGGATCACGGCTTCGCCGACTGTCTGAACCGTGCCATAGGCGACGAGCCGGTGCCCGAGAGCGAACCCGGGAAGCCGAGGAAGCCGCGCGGCAAAAAGGATATTGAGCGCAGGCTTGCGCAATGGCGTGAGGCAATGTTCGCATATCTGCACCAAGTATGTCTGATGCGAGCCGACGATCTGCGGTCCGTGGTGGTCAAACGCGAGACGCTGCTCGACATGGTGGCCGCCTACAACAAGGCGAAGCGGCGGCTCAACATGGCCGAATTCAGCGACTTCACCATCGCCGCGTACCAGCTGGTCACCCGATTCGACTCGATCGGGGAGGAATGCCGCCGACGCTACAGTCATGTGCTGCTGGACGAGTATCAGGACACATCCACCACGCAGGCCATGCTGCTGGCCTCGCTGTTCCATGCCGGTGGGAGCATGGCCGACGGTCAGCGGTCGGCGGTGAGCGCCGTGGGTGACCCGTTCCAGTCGATTTACGCGTGGCGAGGGGCCAGCCCGGGCGCGTTCCGCATGTTCCAGCAGGATTTTGGCATGATTGCGCGCGGCGGCGCAGGCGGTCCGGGTCCGCGCGTGGCATATGCGGCCTTGGACGCACACCCCGGTATGGCTCCAACCAAGACCCATCTCGCGGACCCCATGGCCCTGTCGGTCACCCGCCGCAACTCCCGACTGATACTCGAGGCGGCCAATAATCTCACCTTGCCGCTGCGACGCTCGCCCCGCCGGCCTTCGAGTTCGCTGATGCATGAGGTGGATGTGCGGCCGCTGTCCGCCCTGCCGGGCAAATCCGACGGCACCTTGGGTGTGCTGGGGTATCAGACGCGCGGTCAGGAGATCGACGGCGTGGTGCGGTTTGTGCGATACGCCAGTCGGAAATGGCGCAACGCCGCTCTTGAGCGCGCCCGGGCGCAAGGTGTGGACGATCCCGGACGCGCGGTAGGCCGGGCGCCTCGCGTGGCGGTGCTGTTCCGGTCGAAAACCGCCATGCCGCTGTATCAGGCCGCATTGGAGGACGCCGGCCTCACCGTCCAAACCGTCGGATATTCGGCGATGATGGATCGCCCTGAGGTGCGGGACGTGATGGCCATCCTGCATGTGGTGGCCGATCACACCGATTCGGCGTCGCTGATGCGCCTGCTGGCCACGCCCCGGTATGCCGTGGGCGCGGAGGATTTGGCCGCGTTGGCGCATATTGCCGAGGAGATGAATACCGAATACCGTTTCCGCGCGCTGGTGGAGGCGGGCTTGGCCGACGCCGACGCGCCGCGCGGCACGTGGGCCGATGCGGTGCGCGAGCACCGCGACAAGGTGGCCAATGCGGTGTTTCTGCCCGATATGCTGCTGCGTGACGATTTGCCGTCATTGCTGAAGCGGTCGGGCGCGCTGAGCGACGGGGGCTCGGCCGCCGTCGGACGCGCCGGGATGGCGCTGCGTGCTGTGCAGCGCACGGTGGGACGCCCGATTGCCTCGTCGGTGCATGCGGCCATCGAGGCATTGGATCTTGACATCGACACGGTGGTGGCGCAGGCCTTTGCCGACGACGGTCGAAGCGATCAGGAGGATCGGGGCGGCCAGGGCGGTCGCGATGCCCGATCCGTCGCCCGTCCTTCCCCGTCCCGGGCGTCGATGAGTGCGATCGTCGATCTGGTCGACACCTATATGCAGGAGATCCCCGAGCGGCAGAACGCCACCCTGAGCGGATTCGTGGCGTGGGTCGATTCACTGGGCAGCCTTCCCGAGGAGTCGCATGGCGCGCCCGACGAAGCCGCCGACGTGATGCTGATGAGCGTGCACCAGTCCAAGGGGCTGGAATGGGATGCGGTGGCCGTGGTCGGTTTGTCCAAGGGGTCGTTCCCAACCAAGCAAGGCGACGAACTCAAGGTGGAAGCCGATGCTTCGCATCCGGGGCAGCTGGACGACAGCGGCAACTGGACGCCGCCCGAATACCGCGAATCGGCGCATACCTGGCTGAGCGATCCGGCCGCCGTACCCGTTCCGATGCGCGTGGACGCGGGCATCCTGCCGCGATTTCCCCATGACGCCCCTGTCGGCGCCGATGCCGATCCTATAGCCGCGCTCGCCGTGCTCGACGATGTGGAAAGCATCGACGACGAGGTGTTCGGCTCGATGCGTAAGGAGAAGGGCCTTGCGGACGATGACGACGCCGAGGCGATGGGCGCCGATGCGCTGGCGCTGACGCAATGCGAGGAATACGGTCGCCGCCGCCATGCCGACGAACGTCGATTGGCGTATGTGGCGTTGACCCGCGCGCGCTATGACGCGCTGCTGACGTTCTCGGATTCCGGTTCGCTCAGCCGCGACCCGTCCACGGCCGGATCTGGGGGAGCGCCGCTCAAGGCGCTTGACGTGGACGGCAAGGCTTCGAATTTCTGGCTGGAAGTCCGCGATTCGCTGGCCCGCCATGCCGGCGTGGTTCGTCCCGAAGACGTTGTCGACGACACTGGCGTTGTGGCCGCCGTCGACGCCACCGCGAATCCGCTGCCGCAGTCCTCGCCTGATTTGCCTGTCGGATATTTCGTGGGCGACGATGCCAACGCTTTCATGCAGGCTGTGGTCGGTGAGGCCTGGCGCGGACCGGTGTCGCGCGACCAGTTGGACAACGCCACGCTGATGTGGCCGGGAATACTGTCCGACCGGGTGGCCGACGCGCTGGATCGCAGTGCGGCGGCGGTGAGCAGTCGGCTTGAGGCCGCCGAACGGGATCCGCGGCTGTTGTCGCGCCCCGCGCCGAACGACTCGCTGCTGACCCGCGCGCAGTTGCTGTGCGACGACCGGGATCTGATGGGCGAACTGCTGGAGGCGGGCGGAAGCGTGCCCGCGGAGCGATTCGACGTTGCGGTTCGTGCCAAGGGCATGCGCGTGACCGCAGGCAGCCGCCAGTCCGTGACCGCCATGCAGGCACTCAGCGGGCATATGACGGACAGGGAGGCCCGGGAGTACTGGCGGGGGATCGTCCGTCCGATTCCTCGCGTCGCCTCGCCGTCCGCGCAGGCGGGAACCGTGTTCCACGCATGGGCGGAACAGGTGCTCAACGCCAAGCTCGATCCCGACCACCCCGACGCTCCGGGGGTGGGGCCTGCCGACGACGAGTTGGGCGTATGGCAGCGCCGTCTGCTGGAATCGCCGTGGGCGAGGCGCGTGCCGGTCTGGGCCGAGCGGCAGATCGTGGTCAGCGTGCCCGAACTGTCCGGCAAGATCATCAACGGCAAGCTGGACGCCGTGTTCGCCGGACCTTTGGATCCGTCCGCCGAACAACCCGGCTCGGCGGAACGCCCCGATTCGGCCGAACGCCGTTATACGGTGGTCGATTGGAAAACCGGTCGCCGGCCGCGCACCCAGGAGGAGGTGCGGCACAAGCTCGCGCAGCTCGATCTGTATCGCCTGCTGCTGTCGAGGGTTGAGGATCTGCCCATTGGGCGGATTGACGCGGCGCTGTACTACGTCTCCGAATCGGATCCGCAACGGCGTCTGATCACCGCCGAGCCGAAAACCGATCGGGAGATCCTCTCGTCCTTCGACAAGGCCATCCCCCCGGACAGCGATCTCGACTAGGGGCCTTCGCCCGGCCCTCGCCGGGTTGCGCGCCGGCCCGATGCCTGATAGCGTCGATGGGTCCTCCCATAGGGCCGCACAACGTTGTAAGGAGCTGAACTCATGTGCGCCGCGGATGCCGCTCAGTCGGATCGTGTAGTCTATCGTCCCATCGTCTGGGACGATGTCGAAAGCATTGTCGAGGAATTCAACAGAACGTGGGGCGTTGCCGGCCCGGGTGCCGCGACGCCGTTCAGCAGGGAGCTGTCGAGGCATTTCGTCCTGCACTATCTTGAACCCACCACACGCGGCGAGATCGCCGAATCGTCCGATGGACGTTTCCTAGGCGTGACCCTGGCTCGCATCGATGGCGATCCGGTGCTGTTTCCCCAGGCCGCACCCCAGTTGGCGGCGGTGGACGAACAGCTGAAGGCCACCGACGACGGGGCGCTCGGGTTGTCGGAAACGGTCGCCTGGCATGTGCTGGAGGAAGATATGGAAGCCGCCGTCGGCATCAACCAGCGCACCGGAGCCGAGCTGGAACTGTTCCTGGTGGCCGAGGAGGCGCGAGGCCATCGGGTGGGCGGCACCCTATGGCGCCGATTCCAGGCGGCGTTGCGCGATCATGCGGTGCGGCGCTTCTATCTGCACACCGACTCCAGCTGCGATGTGGGCTTCTATGATCATCAGGGCTTGCAATGCGTGGCTTGCCGCTTTGTCCATGTGCCGGAGCGCAGACGGTTCCTCGAGGATCGCCGCCGCGCCGAATGCGCCGATCTCACCGACATGTTCGCCGATCGTCCCGGTGCCGACGACTGCTTCATCTACGAGGGGGCGGTTACGCCGCAGCCGGTTGAGAACGGTCGGAGGGGAGCGCGTTGATGGCGGATCGTTCCCGATCTCCGTATGCGCGGCTGTTCGAGCTGCCCGGGGCCAAGGCGTTCTGTCTGTCCGCCGCGATTGCGCGACTGCCGATTTCGATGATGGGACTGGGCATTGTGCTCGCCTTGAATCATCTGTACGACAATTGGACCGTCGCCGGTTCGATGAGCGCCGCGTATATCTTTGCCGCCGCCATCGTCACGCCGTTCTATGCGCGGCTGTTCGACCGCTTCGGCCAGCGCCGTCTGGGATTCGTGACGCTGGCTGTGCAGGTCGTCGCTCTGCTCGCCTTCGCCACCGGCGCCGCGCTGCGCATTCCCATTCCGGCGCTGTTCGTGTTGGCCGTGATCACCGGATTGTCGCAATTCTCCATCGGCGCGCTGGTGCGAACCCGCTGGTCGTATGCGCTGCGGGGCCATGCCGACGAGGAGAGCCTGCTCAACACCGCCTATGCGCTCGAGGCCGCCATCGACGAGATCGTGTTCATCGTCGGGCCGATTCTCGCCGCCTTCCTGGCCACGTCGGTGCATCCGGTCTCCCAGCTGTATGCGCCCGCTCTGGCCGCGGGAGCCGGCGGTCTGGTGTTCTTCTCGCTCAGGGGCACGGCGCCCGCGGTTATGATGCCGGTCCAGGTGGAGGGCAATCGTCGTCCCGCGTCCGATCGGGGGGAGCCGCTGCGTTCGGCGCTGCTGTATCCGGGTGTGTGGATTGTGGTGCTGGTGTTTGTGGTGTTCAACATGAGTTTCACGGCTTTTGACGTTTCGATCACCGCCACGATGAAGTCGATGGGTCTTGAGCGGATGGTCGGTCTGCAGCTGGCCATGTTCGCGGTCGGCTCGTGCGCCGGGGCGTTCATCTTCGGATCGCGCCGGTTCCCGGGATCGCACTGGCGGCTGATGGTGCTGTTTCTCTGCGCGCTCGCCCTCGGGTACGTGGGATTCCGCCTGGCGATACATCATCTGGTGGTGCTCGCGCTGCTGGAGGTCGTCACCGGATTGTTCGTTTCGCCGATGTTCGCCACGGGCAATCTCATCGTGAAGGACGTTGTGCCCGCGCAGCGGCTCACCGAAGGGTTGGCGTGGGTGACCACCGGTGGCTCGGTCGGCGCATCGTTGGGGTCGTCGATCAGCGGCATCGTGCTCGATGCGGGCGGTCCGCGGCTCGGCATGGTGATGCCGTTCCTGTTCGCTGCCTGCGCGGTGCCGTTCGCCATTCTCGGATGGGTGCTGAACCGTCGTCGCTCGCGATGCCGCGGGATGTGAAAAGAGACGCCCGAACCGGCTGAAAGGAGATTTCCGGTTCGGGCGTCTGTCATCGCCTGGGCGCTTCTTGAAGGGGGAGGTGTGCGCCGCGGTGGCGATGGTGCTGGGGTACGTATGCTATGGAGAGACATTCACCGAATGCGATCGGCAATGATCTCATCCACCGCACAGTATACTCGCAGGTCGCTATTTGCGGTAGTCGGGAATGGCGATCCAACGATCGCGCAGGAAGAGTGCGGCCATCTTGGGCTGGCGGT
>DBKS01000004.1 GCA_002298605.1 Bifidobacterium sp. UBA744
CATCGTTTCTCTCTATCTTTTTCCCTCTCCTCCATGTGCCCGGTGGCCGCTGATGTGGCACCCGGGCACATATTTTTAGTTCACAGGATGACTCGCTGTTGATAAGCCATGAACTGAATACAGGTAAGGCTAAATATAGGACCATTGGGAATGGCGACGTTCCGTTACCGGGTGCCGAATGGGTGCAGGCGTCGGTTTGTGGGATTGCCGCGGTGTAGTTGATGGGTCGGAAAGTTGAGAAAAGGTCATGAATCATGATGCGGTAATGCTGAGCGTCTGCCCATTATTTGCTCAAGGGGCGGTGCTGCAGCGAGGAAAACCGATCACGGTATGGGGGCAGGGCTTGCCCGCAGCTGCTGTAACGGTATCTATCGATGGGAACAGCGTTTCTGGGGTTGTCGGTGTCGATGGCGAATGGCAAATTGGACTGCCTTCGCATCCTGCGGGCGGTCCGTATACGTTGATCGTCGAATCGCGCGGCAACCGTATTGAGATTGTCGATGTACTATACGGCGACGTATGGGTCTTGGGTGGGCAGTCCAATATGCAGCTATGGATGAGCCGTGTGGCATATCGCTTTCCGGATGAGCTTGAGGCGGCCGATGATCGTGCAGTTCGATTCTATATTGTGCCGGAAGCCTGCCGCTTCCGTAAGCCAGTCAATAGGATGGGAGCATCTCGATGGTTGGTTGAGGGCGAGGATGATCTTAGCGGTGTCTCCGCGGCTGGTTTCTTTTTTGCCAAGCATTTGAGGCAGTGGGCTGATGTGCCGATTGGTTTTTTGCAGACAGCTCTTGGCGGCACTCCAATTGATTCGTGGATTGGTGAGGAGTGGCTGGAGCGTTTGGGGCTGCTGCCTGATGATTCTCAAAAATGGCGAGATGAAGAGTATGTGCGTAGGTTGATCGCCAATAATGAGGCGGATCTGGCCCGCTTTGTCGCTGACGCTGATGCATTGGATTGCGGATTGCGGGAACAGTGGCAGCGGGTGGAACTCGATGATGGCGATTGGAGTCAGATCGTGCTCGCCGATGCCGGTTCAGCCGTGCCTGAGTTGTCGTCGCCGGGTATTGTGTGGTTTCGTGCAACGATCCAGGTGCCGGAGGAATTGGTGGGGTGTCCTGGCCATATGAGGTTTGGTACGTTGACTGATGCCGATTGGTGCTATGTGAACGGTGAGCTTATAGGACAAACCGGCTATCGCTATCCGCCGCGTAACTATGATATTGCTGTCATGCCAGCGAGTCTGACATTGGTTTTCCGGTTGCGTGTCAATACTCATCTCGGTGGTGGATTCATGAAGGGTAAGCGACGTGAGATTTTAGTCGATACCCCGCAGGGTCTGCGCCGTCTCGATCTGGATGCTGCTGGACTGTGGCGTTTCCGTAGGAGTTGCAGCATTCCGTCGTCACCTGAACAATTCTTCCCGTCTCGTGTGCCGGCTGCCTGTTATAACGCGATGATTGCGCCATTGGGCCGGTATGGTGTTGCTGGAGTGCTGTGGTATCAGGGGGAGTCGAATGCGAATCGTACGCCGTTGCGCTACACGGATAAAATGCTGGCGTTGATCCAATGCTGGCGCCGAACATTTGGCGAGCCGGATTTGCCATTCATCTACGCACAGCTGCCAGGCATTGCGTTTGAGGCGAAGGGTTGGGCCAAAATTCGCGATGAGCAGCGACGCGCGTTAGCTCTCGATGGTACCGCGATGATCACTTTGCTGGATTGCGGTGAGTTCAATGATCTGCATCCGCTGAATAAAGACATTGTCGGCAAGCGATTTGCCTTGGCGGCCGCTTCGCTGGTGTATGGCGTCGATTGTGAGTTCATGGGGCCGTTGATTGCTGGGGTGACCCGAGGAGAGGGATCGTTGACGCTCCGATTTACTCATTGTGTTGGAGGTTTGACTTTGATGCCTGGGCGTATGAGGGATGATCTGGTGTTTGAGTTGTTTGATCCACTGTCGGGTGGGGGAATGGCGCAAGTGGTGCATGGTGTTGTCGCTTCCCCCTCCACGGTGCGCATCGATCTGCCATGCGACATGGTGATAGGTGCTGAGGCGCGTCTTCGCTATGCTTGGGCGGATTGCCCTGATCCGGTGCTGTGCAATGGTGTGGGGTTGCCTGCGGCTGCCTTTGAATTGGAAATTGGTTGTTGAGGTGATATGCGCGGGCTGCCGGATGGAATACGGCGGCCCTTTGCTCTTTGGGGAAGTTGTTTTTGAAGCAATAATTAGTGAAGTGATTTGACTATTGTGTGGGGATTGCGCTATTGTCAATATCGTCTCTGATGGAGCGGGTGTCAGGCGTTGATGTCTGAAGCCAGTGTTGGCACTCCCGTGTTCATCGTTTCATTGCATATCCGGAGATTGTGTTCTTGAAGCGTTGTGCATCTAAGCGCGGCGTGGAGGGGCGGAAGCGAGGTGAGCGGCATGGGTTATGCTGCTGAGTTTGCGTCGTTGGTGAAGAATCGTCATCACGGCAAGGTTCGGTATACGGACAACAGGGCGGGGTACGCGTTCACGGCTCCGTGGATCGTGGGCGCGGTGTGCCTGTCGCTGGTGCCGATGCTGGCGTCTGTGGTGTTGTCGTTCACGCGGTACAACATGCTGACGTCTCCGAGGTTCATCGGGTTGCAGAACTTCACGACCCTGTTCGCGGACACTCGTTTCCATAATTCGCTCAAGGTGACGTTCACGTACGTGATCGTGTCGGTGCCGCTGCAGCTGGTCGCGGCTCTGGCCTTGGCGGTGCTGCTGGACCGGGGCATGCGGTTCCTGACGTTTTATCGTTCGGCGTTCTACCTGCCGAGCATGATGGGTGGTTCGGTGGCCATCGCGGTGCTGTGGAAGATGGTGTTCGGCGCGGATGGTCTGTTCAACAAGGCGCTGGGCCTGGTTGGCATCGAGGCGACGCAGTCGTGGGTGGCGAACCCGGCGACGGCGAACTGGACGCTGATCGTGCTGCACGTGTGGCAGTTCGGTTCCGCCATGGTGATCTTCCTTGCTGGCTTGCGTCAGATCCCGCGCGAGCTGTACGAGGCGGCGAGCGTGGACGGCGCGGGCCAGTGGCGTCAGTTCCGTTCGATCACGGTGCCGATGCTTTCCCCGATCGTGTTCTTCAACCTGGTGATGAGCATCATCAACAGCTTCCAGACGTTCACGCAGGCGTTCGTGGTGTCGGGGGGCACGGGCGGCCCGTCCGACTCGACTCTGTTCTACACGCTGTATTTGTACCAGCAGGGCTTCGGCTCGCTGAAGATGGGGTACGCGGCGGCGATGGCTTGGATCCTGGTGCTGATCGTGGCGGTGTTCACGCTGGTGAACTTCGCGTTGTCGAAGTACTGGGTCCATTACGACGACTGACCGGTCGGAAAGGTGTTTGGAGGTTTTGCTATGAGTGATGCCGTGGTGTCTTCTTCCCCGGCGGTGCCGGTGCACAGGCCGAACCGCGTGAGGGCCGTGGTGCTCGAGGTGGTCAAGCAGGTCGTGGTGTTCGCGTTCGCGTTCCTGATGCTGTATCCGATCCTGTGGATGGTGGCCTCGTCGCTGCGCCCGCAGGACCAGATCTTCACGAACATGGGTCTGGTCGTGACGGATCCGGTGTGGTCGAACTACTCGGACGGCTGGAACGCGCTGTCGTACCCGTTCTCGACGTATTTCCTGAACTCGTTCCTGATCGTGGCGTTCGCGATCGTGGGCAACATCGTGACGTGTTCGATGGCGGCGTACGCGTTCGCGCGCCTGAACTTCCGGTTCCGTGGCGTGATGTTCGGGTTCATGCTGCTGATGCTGATGGTCCCGATCCACGTGATCGTGATCCCGCAGTACATCATCTGGAACTCGCTGCATCTGGTGAACACGTTTGTGCCGCTGATCCTGCCGAAGTTCCTGGCGATGGACGGGTTCTTCACGTTCCTGTTCTACCAGTTCGTGCGCGGCCTGCCGCGGGACCTGGACGAGGCCGCGAAGATCGACGGCGCGGGGCACGCGAGGATCTTCTTCCAGGTGCTGCTGCCCCTGATGAAGCCGGCCATCGGCACGACGGCGGTGTTCACGTTCATGTGGACGTGGAACGACTTCTTCAGCCAGCTGATCTATCTGACGAAGCCGGCGACGTATACGGTGCCGATCGCGTTGCGTTCGTTCATCGACGCGCAGTCGCAGTCGAGCTACGGCCCGATGTTCGCGATGAGCGTGTTGTCGATCCTGCCCCTGTTCGTGGTGTTCTGCCTGGGCCAGAAGTACCTGGTCGAGGGCATCGCCACCACCGGCGGCAAGTAAAAAACAGCCGGGCCCGGTCGGACGGGCCCCGCAGTTATAGCGGTGATAATGGGCTGCCGGAATCCTCGAGGTTCCGGCAGCCCATTTGCGTTTGCGCGGTTGGTTGCTCAGCCTTCGGCACCCATTGCGGCAATGGGACCGGTTATGGACGGTCGGTCTATTGTCTATCCGCGGTATCGACGGTACTGTGCATAGACTTCGGGAGTGTCGCCGCCGGCGAGGGTCTCCTCGATGCTGAGCGGCCATTGCGGTGGTTCGGCCGCTCCGGACAGCACCCATGCAGCCTGGCGGGCGGCGCCGATCGCGACGTATTCGTCGGTGGCCGGCAAATCGACGGCATGTCCGAGGATGCCCGGCGCATAGGCGCGGATGGCGGCCGAGCGGGCGCCGCCTCCGATCAGCAGCAGACGTCGTATATCGACGCCAAGCGCCTTGACGAGCTCCAGGCAGTCTCGCTGTGAGCAGAGCAGTCCCTCGACGAATGCCCTGGCGATATTGGCTCTGGTGGTATTGGCCAGGGTCATGCCATGCAGACTGGCCGTGGCATCCGGTCGGTTCGGCGTGCGTTCGCCGTCGAAATACGGTGTCAGCGTCATGCCCTGCGCTCCCGGGGAGGACTGGGCCGCCAAGCTTGCGAGCCCGTCGTAGTCCACGCCAAGCGCCGCGCGGCCGGCATCCAGAATGCGTGAGCCGTTGATGGTGCAGGCCAACGGCAGGTAGTGTCCTGTGCAGTCGGCGAACCCGGAGATGGCGCCGGTCATGTCATAGGTCGGATGCTCGGCGATGGCGGCGACCACGCCGGAGGTGCCCAGTGAGATCGACACATCCCCGACCGCCATGCCTAATCCCAGTGAGGCCATGGCGTTGTCGCCGCCGCCCGGTGAGAGGATGCAGCCGCCCGGCACGTTTTTGCCTGCGACGGCCGGATCGGCGATAATCGCTGCGGCCTCATGCGGACCGAGCACCGTGGGCAGGATCAGATTGTGGGCATGGCGGCGCGCCGCGGCGGGCGCCTGCACTGTGCCATCGTCGGAGAGGAAAGCCGCTTCGCCGTAGGCGGGGGCTAGCGCGAGTGCGAGGAGGTCTCTGCGATACGTGTTGTCCGCGGCATTGAAATAGCTGGTGCCCGAAGCGTCGGAGCGGTCGGTGAACAGGGCATCCAGATGGGCGTCCTCGCCGTCGTCGACCGGGCCAAAACCGGCTATGCGCCAGCTCAGCCAGTCGTGCGGCAGACAGATCGCGGCGGCGGCTCGGGCGTAGTCCGGCTCATGCTGTGCGACCCAGGCTATTTTGGTGAGGGTGTATGAAGCGACGGGGGAGGATCCGGTCGCCTTTACCCAGCGTTGCCTACCGCGCAGTTGGATGGACTGTTCGTCATGTCCGGTGGCGAAGCCTGCGGCGACCTCCGCGTCGGAGGCGTCGGCCTGGCCGAATTGCCTGATGAA
This sequence comes from Bifidobacterium sp. UBA744, assembly GCA_002298605.1. GTDB lineage: Bacteria > Actinomycetota > Actinomycetes > Actinomycetales > Bifidobacteriaceae > Bifidobacterium. The sequence continues at coordinate 5,728 of DBKS01000004.1, forward strand.
CGCGTCGGCCTGGGGTGCCGAGCGGGTGTCGTTCCACAGGAGGGCGTCTCGTACGATATGGCCGGAGCGGTCGAGTAGCACCATGCCGTGCTGCTGGCCTCCCACGGCGAGGGCGCTGACGTCGTCCAGCCCGCCTGCCTGGGCCGCCGCCTCCAGAAAGGCGTCCCACCATGCGTTTGGGTTGACGCTGGTGCCGTCAGGGTGTCTGGCTTGGCCGAAACGCACCACTGCGCCGGTGAGCGCGTCGGTGACGCGCACCTTTGTTGATTGTGTTGATGTGTCTACTCCTGCTACGAGTACCGATGCCATGCGATCCTCCCTGATGCGCGTCGTATGTGGCGGCCGGACGGCGGTTGGGGCCGGGGCTGCCGGAATAGGGCGGTCGTTCGCCGCAACCTGTATGCCCAACGCCTATATGTTAGACGAATGAACTAATGATAGTGTATCATAAGCGCACGGTATAATAAATTCAGTGAATTTACGGCGTGTGGCTGTGGTGTGGGAAGTTCGGCAGACCAATGCGCCACCATCTGATCCAACAGATGAAATATAAGCCAGGGGGCTGATATGGCGGGACTGCGACGCATCAACCAAGAGGATCTGCGCAATCACAATCTGACCGTGGTGCTGGATACGCTGCTGCAGTCGAAAGCGCCGATGAGCCGCGCCGATCTGGCCAAAGCCACTGGGCTGACCAAAGCCACCATGTCGTTGCTGGCCGCGCTGCTGATCGGCAACAAGGTTGTGGTCGAACGGGATCCGGCTGTGCAGAATACCTATGGAAGGCCCTCCACACCGCTGGCCATCGCGCAAGGCGGCTGGGCCGGCGTCGGATTGCAGATCAACACCGACGGATACGGCTATATGGTGATCGATCTGACCGGCCGCGTGGTGGCGCAGGAATGGGTGGACGCCGACGTCAGCGAACTGAGCCCGGAAATCACTTTCGGCAGGCTCAACGCATTGGTGCAGCCCACGGAAAACGAACTCGAACGACTCGGATATCGCATGGTCGGGGGAGGGCTGGCCCTGCCGGGGCTGGTCACCGACGACCAGCGGCTGCTGTCGGCGCGGAACCTTGGCTGGGAGTCGGTGGATCTTCAGCAGTTCGACGTGGTACGCCGCCTGCATGCCGCCGCCGGCAACGAGGCTAACATGGCAGCGATCGCCCAAATCCCCGGTTACGCCACCAGCCGATGTGGGGAATCTCCCGAGAAGGCCGGGGATCTGGACACACATGGATCATTCCTCTACGTTTCCACCGACATTGGCATCGGCGGCGCGTTGGTGCGTGACGGGCAGGTAGTGGTTGGCGACCATGGATTCGGCGGCGAAATCGGCCATCTGTCGGTGGCTCTTGACGGACCGATATGCCGATGCGGTCGCAGGGGCTGCCTCGAAGCGTATGCGGGTCGGCGTTCCATGGTGGAGGCCGCCGACATCGCATCAGGCGAAGCGGCGGCCCAGCCCGGTGCCGGTGTCGAACTGTATGAACGGTGGCGGAAAGGCGATGACCATGCCGTCGCGGTCATCGACCGGGCCATTGACGCTTTGGGATCGGCCATTGTATCGACGATCAATCTAATGGACGCGGAAACTGTGATTCTTGGCGGATTCTGGCAACATTTTGGCGACGAATTTGCCAGTAAGCTGACCCGTATCGTGGCTGGTAATGTGCTCGCCGGCGATGAATTGCATATGCGGGTGCTTATGCCATTGGTGGATGATCGGCCTGCATTGCGGGGTGCCGCGACGATTGGATTGCGCCGTTTTATCGACAATCCATTGAGTCATTTGCGCGAGCAGACAGGTGACCTGCCGTCCGCCTCATGATTGCAATCAGCATCACCGCTTCGGACATGTAAATGCGACAGCGGGTGCCCGCATCCATTGCGTGGATACGGGCACCCGCTCTGTTGAGATTATGCTGCGGCTGGTGCTAGTCAGTGCATCCGCCCATCGGCAACGAACACGGCATGGGAGTCGCCCCGTTCCTTCGCCTCAAGATATCGGCGGAAGACGGCCATGCGCTCCACCGTGCTCGCGGCGAGCGGCGAGGGAAGCCCGTCAAGCGGGAACCAGCCCACGTTCAGGCTTTCCTCATCGCCGACGAATGGAGTGTCGTTGCCGCCGGGTCTGAGTTCGCAGAGGAACGAATGATCCATGTACATGGTCTTGTCGCCATTCGCATAGGTAATCACCCGATCCGACGAGATCACGGAGACCAGATCGGTGACCTGCGCGTCCACGCCCGTCTCCTCCCTGATCTCACGCACCACGGTATCCGCCGGTTGCTCTCCGGGCTCGTTAATGCCGTAGATCAACGCCCATTCACCGGTATCGGAGCGGCGCCCGAGCAGCACGCGCCCCTCGGCGTCGCGCACGTAGCCGGTGACCCCGGTGAGCCAGAGGAGATCATGGCCTATTTTCTTCCTGAGTTCGAGGATGAATTGCGGTGTTGGCATGTTGTGTTCTTTCCGTTGGCTGCCATGATCCTTCGCGGCCGTGGTGGCCGCTCCCCGAGCTTCAGGCCCGCTTCGCCGCCGCGGCGCGATCGGCCATCCACTCCTCGACCTCGGCGGGCTCCTTCGGAATGCCCGCGGACATCCACACCGGTCCCTGCTCGGTCATCAGCACGTCATCCTCAATGCGGATGCCGATGCCGCGGTACTCCGGCGGGAGCAGCAGATCGTTGTCGCGGAAGTAGAGTCCGGGCTCGATGGTGAAGACCATGCCCGGACGAATCGGGGCGCCCTGGTACGCGTCGAAGCGAGCCTGGGCGCAGTCGTGCACATCCAGACCCAGATGATGGGACACGCCGCAAGCCAACCAACGGCGATGCTGCTGGCCTTCGGGAGACAGCGACTCCTCCACGCTGACCGGCAGCAGACCCCAGTCGTGCAGACGCTCGGCGATCACACGCATGCATGCATGATGAATGTCGGAGTAGGTCGCGCCCGGCTTGGCCGCTTCGAAGCCGGCCTGCTGGGAGTCAAGCACCGCCTCGTACAGGCGCTTCTGGAAGTCGGTGAACTTCCCGTTGGTCGGGAACGTGCGGGTGATGTCGGCGGTGTAGAGCGAGTCGACCTCCACGCCGGCGTCCACCAGCAGCAGGTCGCCGGAACGCACCACGCCGGTGTTGCGCATCCAGTGCAGGATCGGGGCGTGCTCGCCGGAGGCGACGATCGAGTCATATCCCACGGCATTGCCGAGTTCGCGGGACACCGAATTGAACGCGCCCTCGAGAACACGTTCGCTGCGGGGCTGGTCCAGCGCGCGCGGCAGGTTCTCCAGCAGACGGTCGAAGCCCTTCTTGGTGGCGTCGATGGCGGACTGCAGCTGTTCGACCTCGTAGGCGTCCTTTTCCATACGGGCCTCGGCGGCCACCTCATGCAGCTTGTCGTCGGCCTTGGCGTTGGCGTCCGGATCGGGGAAACCATTGGCCTCGCGGATGTTCTCAACCATCTCGGTGACGGCGGGATCGGACTCATGCACCACGCGCACGCGAACGGCGCCGGCCTCGGCGCCGACATCCTTGCCGAGCGCGTCAGGCAGCTGCGCGATGTCGTGCGTCTGCAACCCGGTCATGGCGGACAGTTCCTTCAGACCGGCGCGCGGGCCCACCCAGTACTCGCCGTAATGCGGGTCCATGAAGAAGTCGGTGGTGTGGTAATCGGCGCGAGGCGCCACAAAGAGCTCCGCGGTGTGGGTTTCGCCGGCCTTGGCTTCATCGGACTCCGGATCGACGGGGTTCAGCACCAGCACGGCTCCCGCCTCGTAGTCGACACCCAGACCGGTGTAGTAGGAGAAGGCGGTGTCCGGGCGGAACATATAGTTGCAGTCATTGTTCCGCACCTTCGGCTGGCCGGCGGGAATCACGATGCGCTCGCCGGGGAACTGGGCGCCCAGCGCCTTCAGGCGGGCCTGAATGTACCGCGAGGATTCCAGCGGCTTGATCTCGGGCTCGGAGGCATCCCAGCCGGACTTCATGAAGTCCTTGAACGCGTCTGATCGAGGGCGCAGCGACCGGTTGTTCACCCGGTCCGTGATCGGCTGGCTCTCGCCGGGGCCGGACGCCTGCTCGCGCGCCTCGTATTCCTTGTCCTTTGCAGTCACTACGTCGCTCATGTCACTCCTTGCGCAACAAAACAACAATCTTCCACAGCCATCGTAGTCGGGTCGCAGACCAGAACGGTTCGCGCGCTGCGAATCGAAATACCGTGGGCTGGAACGCAGCGGCATGTCGCTTAGAATATGGGAAGTTGCACACGACCTATAGGAAGAGCGTCAATGTCATTCGAACATCCGAACAGAAACGGGGAGTCGATTCGCGAGGTGGAGCGTGAGATCATGGCCCGCCCCCCGGAGCATAACACCACGAATCTGAACCTCGATCGCATGGAGCGGATCCTTGACCTGCTGGGGCATCCCGAACAGTCGTTCCGCGTGATCCACGTCACCGGCACCAACGGCAAGGGGTCCACCGCCCGCATGGCCGAGGCGATCTGCCGAGCGTATGGCTTGCGCACCGGCCTGTACACGTCTCCGCATCTGGAGCGCATCAACGATCGCATCTCGATCGACGGGCAGCAGCTGTCCGATGACGAATTCGTCGACTACTGGGACCAGATCAAGGATTTCGTCGCCATGGTGGACGCGGAATCCGCCGCGAACGGCGGATATCCCATGAGTTTCTTCGAAGTGATGACCGCGATGGCGATTTGGGCCTTCGCCGACGCGCCCGTCGACGTGGCGGTGGTCGAGGTGGGCATGGGCGGCCTGTGGGACGCCACCAACGTGCTGACCGCCGATGCGGCCATCATCGGTCCGGTGGATATGGATCATATGCAATGGCTCGGCGATACCGTCGAGCAGATCGCCACCGAGAAGGTCGGCATCATCAAGCCCGGCTGCACGGCGATTATCGGTTCCCAACCGCATGAGGAGGCGGTGATGCCGATCATCGAGGGGGATGCGGCCTCCAAACACGCCACCCTGATCCGTGACGGCTATGAGATGGAAGTCGTGTCGCGTATGCCGGCGGTCGGCGGCCAGGTCGCCACGCTGCGCACGCCGAACGGCACCTACACCGAAGTGCCGATTGCGAAATTCGGCGAGCATCAGGCGCATAACGCGCTGGCCGCGCTTGCGGCGGCCGAAGTCGTGATCCCGGTAAACGGCGCGTTGGACGGCGACACCGTGGCCGAGGCGCTGAGCCAGGTCAAGATCCCCGGGCGCATCGAGCAGATTCGAACCTCGCCGACCATCATCCTCGATGGCGGTCACAATGTGAATGCCGCCGAGGCGCTGCGTGCCGCAATCGAGGAGAACTACAACTTCGAGCAGCTCGTCGGCGTGGTCGCGATGATGCGCGACAAACAGGTCGAGGAGTATCTGGGCGTTCTCGAACCGGTGCTGAGCCAGATCGTGGTGACGGAGAATTCGTGGACGGATCGCGTGATGTCGGCCGAGGACCTGGAGAAGGTCGCGGTGCGCGTGTTCGGGCCGGATCGCGTGATCCGCTGCGATGCCCTGCCCGATGCCATCCAGCAGGCTGTGGATCTGGTGGACGCCGCCGACGACACCGGCGTGGGCTATGGCCGCGGCGTGCTGATCTGCGGCAGCTTCGTAACGGCAGGTGACGCCCGCACTCTGCTGAAGGAGCGAATGAATCCGGAACTGGCCAAGCCGAAGGCCGAGCGCGTCCATCCCGCAGCCGTGGAACCCGAACGGCCATGAGGGCATAAGGTCGTTCAACCGCATGTATCTCAAGGAACTCACCCTGCGCGGGTTCAAATCCTTCGCCTCCGCCACCACGCTGCGCTTCGAGCCGGGCATCACCGCGGTGATCGGTCCGAACGGCTCGGGCAAATCCAATATCGTGGATGCGCTCGCATGGGTGATGGGCGAACAAGGCGCGAAGGCGCTGCGCGGCACGCAGATGGAGGACGTGATTTTCGCGGGCACTTCGTCGCGTCCGCCGCTGGGTCGCGCGCAGGTGAGTCTGACCATCGACAACTCCGACCACACGCTCGACATCGATTACAGCGAGGTGACGATCTCCCGCACGATCTTCCGCAACGGCGGGTCCGAATACGCGATCAACGGATCGCAATGCCGGCTGCTCGACATACAGGAGCTGCTGAGCGACACGGGCCTTGGCCAGCAGATGCACGTCATTGTGGGCCAGGGGCGACTGGACGCCATTTTAAGGGCGGATCCGGCCGGCCACCGCGCGTTCATCGAAGAGGCGGCCGGCATCCTCAAACACCGCAAGCGCAAGGAGCGCGCCTTGCGCAAACTCGCCAACACCGAGCGGAACCTGTCCCGGCTCGACGACCTACTGGGCGAAATCCACCGGCAATTGGGACCGCTGGGACGACAAGCGCGCATTTCCCGTCGTGCCGAGGCCATTCAGGTGACCCTGCGGGACGCCCAGTCGCGTCTGTATGCGCAGGACGCGGTGGAAGCCGCCGATCGTCTTGAGACGGTGCGCGGGCAGCTTGCCGAGGTTCGGTCGCGGCTCTCCGCCGCGCAGCAGTCGCTGGCCGGCGTGAAAGTGCGCATCGAACAGGTCGAGTCGCTGGTCAGCCGGTCCAGTCCCGCCATAGCGAGCATAGGGGAGATCTGGCATCGCTATGCCCAGCTGCAGGAGCGTTATCGCTCGCTGGCGCAGCTGGCCCGCGAACGCGCCCGGTCGGCTTCGGACCAGATCGTCGCCTCCGTCGGCGAAAATCCCGAGTTGCTGGCCAAACGCGCCGAGGAATTGGACGCCCAGGCGCGCGGCCAGCAAAATACGGTGCGTGACGCCCGCCTTGCCCTGGACAAAGCCATCGAACGCCGTGCGGACGAGGAACGCAACCTCGCCTCGGTACGCCAGACCCTGACCGAACTGCGCAAAACCGAGCAGCGCCGCGAATCCCAAATGGCCGAGCTGACCGCCATGATCGCGCGTGAGGAGGCGGCCGTTGAGCTCGCCGCAACCCGTGCGCGGGATCTGGAATCCCAGCGGGACAGCCTGTCACGGCAACTGGCCGAGGCAACCGAGCAGCATGATGCGTTGGAACGGGAAACCGAAAGCTTCGGCGATGACGGCGGACAGGCGCTGGATCAGGCGCGCACCGCGCTCGCCGACCGCCAGGAGGCACTGAACGCGCTGCTGGACAAGCAACGCACCGTCAACTCGCGGATTATTTCACTCAAGGCCAAGGCCGACGCCCTGAACGACACGTTGGAGAGTCGCAATGCCTCCGGCGCACTGGAACGGGACTCCCATGTGGCGGCCCTTGGGCGGCTGGCCGATTTCATCCACGTCGAAGACGGCTGGGAAGAGGCCGTGGCGCACGCGCTGGACGTCTTCGCCGGGGCCATGGTGGTTCCGGACGATTCCGCCATGATGCGCGCGCTGGAGCGGGCCAAAACAGACAAGCTCGGCAAAGCCGTGGTGCTGGTGCCTCGCGACGATGCGGAGTCGGGCGGCGCGCCGGCGTCGTTCGGCATCGCAGACGACACTGCGGACAGCGTGGGACATGACATGGACGGCTTGAGACGGGATACGCGGCCCTTGGGAACGCTGGTGCATCCCAATCCCGCGGCCGACGCCCGTCAGTCCGCGGGCGTGGTGGCGTCGGTGCGCGTGCTGCTTGCCGATGTGGCGGCCGTGGCTTCGCTGGACGAGGCCCGGCTGGTGCTGCGCGATGAAGGTCATCCGTGGATGCAGGCGGTCACCCGGGACGGTGAGGTGCTCAACCGTGTGGCCGCCGTTGGCGGCTCGTCGCTGTCGCAATCCGATTTGTCGTTGGCGGCCCGTCGAGACAAGGCTCTCGCACAGGTGGAATCGCTGTCTTCGGAGCTCGCCTCCATCGATGACGATGTGGCCGGGGCACAGGCCAAACGCGATGAGGGGCGTCTGGCCGTGGATCGCGAATCCCAGAAACGCACCGAAGCGCGTCTGAAAGTGCAGCAGGCCGAAAAATCGCTGAAATCCGCCGCCGACCGCATGACGGGATTCACCCGGCAGATCAAGGGACTGGACGGGAAGCTTGCCTCCATGGGGCAGGACCGTCAGGCGCATCAGCTGAAGCTGGACGAGCTGACCCGCACGCTTGAATCGGCGCGTCGGTCGGATGGGGAACAGGTGGGCTTCGACGAGCTGGAGACCCGGCAGAAGACCCTGGAATCATCGCTCGGCATCGCCCGCGACCATGAAATGTCCATGAAGCTCGCCTGGAGCGAAGCCAGCCGCAAGGCGGATTCCCTGAAGCGCCAGGCGGAACTGCTGCGCGACCAGGCGCATGAGGCGGAGGAACGTCGCATGCGCATCGAGTCGCTGAACGCCAAACATCGCGACCAGGCCGCCCGCGCCGAGCGCATAGCCGCCGATGCCGGGGATATCGCCGATCTGATCACCCGGTACATCGAGGCGGCGGCCAGGCGACGCGACGAATTGCAGGCACAGGCCTCCGGGCATGATGACGAGTTGAAGGCGCTGCGCGCCGAGCGGGACCGCATCGAGCCGCAGGTGGCGGAGCTGACCGCCCGCGAGCACGCCCTCGACGTTGATCGGGAGCGCGTCGCCGGCCGATATGGGCAGATTACGCAAAAGGTTTCGGACGATCTGGGACTGGCCATGGGGGAGCTGATCGATCGCTATGGTCCGGACGTGCCGGTGCCCGTCTTGGACGAGCATGGCCAGCCGGTGCCATTGGACGGTGACGGGTCGGATGACGCGGATGCTGATACCTCAACCTGGCGGACCGTGCCGTATGACCGCGTCGAACAGACCAAGCGACTCAACAGGGCACGCAGGGATCTGGCTGCGCTCGGCAAGGTCAACCCGCTGGCCGGTGAGGAATATGACGCGTTGCAGGCGCGCAACAAGTACCTCAACGATCAGCGCAACGATGTGGTGCGGTCGCGCGACGATCTGATGGGTCTGGTGAAGGATCTGGACGACACGATGGTTTCGGTGTTCAAATCGGCCTTCGAGGACACCGCCGCGGCCTTCGAGAAGATGTTCGCACTGCTGTTCCCCGGCGGCCGCGGCCGTTTGCGTCTGGAGAACCCGGACGATCTGCTCACCACCGGGGTGCTGGTGGAGGCGCGTCCCGCTGGCAAGCGCGTCAAGCAATTGACGCTATTGTCCGGTGGCGAGCGTTCGCTGACCGCGCTGGCGCTGCTGTTCGCCATCTTCACCGCGCGCCCCAGCCCGTTCTATGTGATGGACGAGGTGGAGGCGGCGTTGGATGACGTGAACCTCACGCGTCTGATCAACGCGTTGAATACGCTGCGCGAGCATGCGCAGCTCATTGTCATTACGCATCAGCAGCGCACCATGAGCATCGCCGACGCGTTGTACGGCGTGACAATGCGCGCCGACGGTGTGACGACCGTGGTGAGCCAGCGGTTGTCGGATTAGGGCGTTGTCGATGCACGTCGCGGCCGTGGGACCGCTCCCCTTCGCCTATGTACGGCACTGGACCGTACATTTGACGGCCCGACGTTAGAACCCGGTGTTGGTGGGCTTCGGATAGTATTTGGCGAATTTCACGTACTGGTTGAGCTCCGACTCCATCAGATGCAGCCAGCGCTTGAAGCTCATATCCTTCGGATTGCGCTGCGGGCTGATGCGTCCCGCTTTCATGAGGCGCCTGACCTGTGCCGCGAGATCGGGATCCAGCACATAGCGCAGCAGCAGGCGGTTCGGAATAATCGAATACAGCGACTCGCGACCGGCGGTGCGCGCGCCCATCGGATGACCGTCAATGACGTCCGACACCAGCACTTCCATCGGATTGACACCGGCCCCCACATTGTAGAAGCTGTTGCGTCCAATGCGCGGATTGACCTCCAGGAAGTAGAACCGGCCGGTGCGCGGGTCGCGTTTGATGTCGAAGTTGGCGAAGCCCCGGTATCCGATGCCGGTGAGGAACGGTTTGACCGGCTCCAGGATCTCGGCGATGGGGGTGGTGATCATGGCGCATGGATTGCCGAGGGTGGCCGGGTGATGCTCCTCCAGCAGCACATGCGCCGAGCACAGCAGCGATACCGTGCCGGTGGTGTCCACGTAGGCGGTTACCGAATACATTTCGGTGTCGTCGCCCTCCACCAGCTCCTGTGCCACGAAGGTGTCCCGGAATCCGGACTTCGCAAGCTTGTCCCACAGTCGGTCAAGCTCCGCAGGGGTGTCGATGCGATACACCTTCCGGCGGCCTTCGAAGATGAGGTTCTCGTACTGGGAGCTGTCGGCCGGTTTGGCCACCACGGGGAAGGCCAGGTCGTCGGGCACGGGTTGGGGGGTCCATCCCGCATCGCCGGCATTCGAGAAATCCTCGTAGAACGAGCGGGGCACCGGCATGCCGTGCGCGGTCGCCAACCGTTCGAAGCCCTGCTTGTCGCTGACCTGGTCGAGCACCTCCAGCGAAGGGATCGGCACAACGTAATACTGTTCAAGTTCGGCCCGATGCACGGCCATGACGCGGATCCGCCAATCGGTGTTGGCGAGCAGCAGCAGCTTGCGACGCGGGTTGCGGGTTGTCAGATCCCTGCCGATCCTCAGCAGCTCATCGACCAGGGGGCCCTCCTGATTGGCCTGCGCGAATTCATGGCGCTCGATAATCGAGGAGTCGCGGATGGCGTTGACATTGTAGGCCGTGACGAGCAGCGCCTTCACCCCGTATGCATCGTTCAACTCGCGCGCCAGCGCGTAGGCGCCCAGATCGCCGCCGATGATCACCGGTTGGAAAGAAACCATGGTATCCCTTACATTATGCCAGTTTCACAACATTGCCATTGTACAAGCCGTATGGTGGATTAGACCTGTCATATAGGATGTCGCCGGGAAATGAGGCTGGTATGGGTATGCGGAACAAGGCGCTGTGCGAAGCGTTGGCGCGACGGTCGGGCACGCGCCCTGAGGATTGGTATCCGGTGTTCAAGGCGCGCTATGGCATGGAGGTGGCGTTCGAGGCGATCCGGCGTCGGCAGGGGGATGGCTCCGTCCTTACGCAGCTGTTCACCTGTTCGACCGCGGTGGACCCGATCATCGCTGCGGGACTGGCACCGCGCTACGCCGATGTGGACCGCGACACACTCAGCATCGATATGCGCTCGCTGCCCTCATCGGAGGACAACGCAACCCGCGTCGTCATGCTGCAGCACACCTTCGGCATCGTCGACGACGCCTCGTCTCGTGCCATAGCGGATGCCGCCCATGGCATGAACGCGCTGGTCATGGAGGACTGCGCCCATTGCGTCACCCGTCTGGCCCGCGACGGGCGGACGGGGAATCCCCTGGCCGACATCTCGGTGCATTCCTTCGGCGTGGAGAAAATACTGCCCACCCGCTTCGGCGGCGCGATCTGGATCAACCCGTCGCTGTCCCGCACCCATCCGCGGCTTGACGCGGAGCTGCGCACACGGTTGGATGAATTGCCGACGCCGGGCGTGCGGCTCGACATGGTGACCAGGTTGTACGTAAACCAGAATCGCGTGTTTTCGCGTCTGGGCGGGCTGGGCGCGGCGCTGCGCAAAGCCTGCACGGGCATCGGCTGGTACGAGCCGCCGATCGCCGACTGCGAACGGGAAGGGAGACTGGCGTACCCCGCGTACGGCGTCACGCCGTGGATCGCCGACCGCGCTGTCCGCGCATTGGAGGATTTGGATGCCAACGAGAGCGGCCGCAAGGCCGTTGTGGAGCTGTACCGCAATGCGCTCGCGGGGGCGAAGGGCCTGTATCTTCCCGAATCCGTTGTACGCGGCGACGCGCAGCCATTGCTGAGGTTCCCGGTTCTTGCCGCCGACACCGACATGGCGGAACGCCTGATCGCCGCGGTCCGGCGGACGGGGGCGTTGGCGGAGCGGTGGTATCGTCCCGAGCTGTTTCCAGGTGTGACCAACGAGGTCGCATATGGCTTGGACCGGTTGGATCGCGGCACGGTACGCGTGAGCGACGAATTGGCGTCGCACGTACTGGTGCTGCCGACCGAACTGAGTGAAGGGCGCGCGCGGAATGTCGTGCGCGCCCTGCTGGACTAGTTGCCGGCCTTGTCGGTTGTACTGCCCTTACCGGTCTTGCTGTTCTGGCTGGTTTTGCCGGTTTCCCCGGTTTTCTTGGTCTTCTTCGCGGCGCGCAGTTTGTCGCGCACGGATTTCACCAAGGTCAGCAGGGTGTAGAAACCCTTTTTGATCGGCACGTCGTGCCCGGCGGCCACGGGCGTGATCTCCTCGGTGAATTTGGTCTTGAACTCGTTGAGTCCCCTCAGACTGGGGGCGAAATCGGAGCCGATGCCCATCAAATCGTATTCGGTGATGCCCTGGCCGCCCAGAATGCAGCATTCGGAATACAGCAGCTTGTCGGTGACGTGCATGCGCATCACGTCGTTGCGCATGCCGGCGTAATAGCGAACGGCATGCGCGCCGTTGACGGTGACGATCGACCACGCCACCACGCGGTTGTCGATGCGCGCGGCGAATACGCGGCAGTGGTCGGCGCCCAAAGCCTGGATCATGTCGGAATAGTCGGTGATGGGCGCCGGCGTGAATCCGTCGCGCCTGCCCGTTTCGACCATCACATCGTAGTATTCGGAGAAATCCGCAATGGCCTGGGACGTCTCGTCGGCCACTTCGGCGGGGCATTCGCGCAGGGATTTGCGCACGTCGCGGCGTCCGCGGCGCTTCATGCGGCTGAGAATCGCCTCGTCGCCACCCGTGACGTCGATGACGACGGTTTGGTCGTAGGGAACCGTCGACAGCACCGGCACCACGCCGTCGTCATACCAGGTGTCGATGCGCAGGAACGCGGCCTGTCCGTCATGCCTCCTGAAGTACGAGGCCAGTGCGTCGACGACCTGACGTTCCTCGGCCTGTTCCGGTTTGGTGATCCAGGCGGGGCCGTGCATGGAACGCAGGTAGTGGTATCCATGCGTTGCCATGTCGATCATGGATATGAACGCCACAGGCTGTCCGTCGCTGCTGATGCGGTATGAGCCCGCCGGCGTTCGTCCGGGGATGTCGGCCTGGAACGTCGCCCAGACGCCGGTCTGCTCGATGGGCAGCGTCAGTCCCGCCTGCTGCGCCTCTTGCTCCAACGTATTGAAATCAATGGGTTCGATGGTGATTGTGCTCACGGCTCTGTCCGCCGGTCCTTCCTGATTCTTCCTGATTGTCCTATGCGCGCGGCAGCCCGAAAAGGCGCGCCACAACGCGATCGTCGCCCTCATACGGCATGTGGTTGCGCCGGTCCTTGATCCAGCGCTCGTTGCCCTTGCCGATGATGAGTAGCACGTTGAACCGGTCGGCATGGGCCCGCGCATCGTCAACGGCGCTTGCGATGGCGGTCGCGCGATCGGGAACGATGGTCGAGGCGACGTTCGGATCGGTGATATGCCGCCGCATTGCCTTGCAGATGTCGAGGTAGGGCTCGGTGTCGGTGTCCTCCTGCGTGAAGACGAAGGCCGCGATGCGGTGCTCGGCGGCCTCCACGATTTCCCCGCGGCGGTCGTAGGCTTTGTTGCCGGCGGATCCGGTGACCAGCGTGACGCGTGGATTCCTGTCCCCGTACCGTTCGTCGACGAAATCGAGCAATGCGGACACCGATGCGAAGTTATGGGCGTAGTCCACAATGGCGAGCGTCGTCGACTCCGGGTCCCTGAATTGCTCCATGCGTCCGGAGATGGTCACCCGCTCGATGGCATGAAACGCCTTGCCGTTGCCGGGGTCGACACCGGCCGCCTGCGCTATGGTAATGGCCGCCACCGCATTCGCATAGTTGAAATCGCCGTCGAGGGCGAGGCGGAACTCTCCGAGATCCCTGCCCGCTGCCTGGATGCGGTAGGCGCTGTGGCTGACGTCGACGGGTCGTGCAACGGACGCCGCGGTCGCTTCGGCGTCGTCCCCGCCGCCCTGCAACGCGAAGTCGGTCACGGGCACGCCGGTTGCGGCGGCATCCTCGCGAATCAGATCGGCATGGTCGGCGTCGGCCCCCAAAACCAGGGTATGGCAATTGGACACGATCTGACGCTTGCAGAAGAGGTAATCCTCGAACGTGGGGTGCTCGATCGGGCTGATATGATCGGGGGAAATATTCAGGAACGCGCCGACGTCGAAGGTGAGACCGTAGACGCGATTGACCTTGTATGCCTGGGACGAAACCTCCATTACCAGATACTTCATGCCGTTGTCGACGGCGGTGCGCATCATGCGGAACGCGTCCAGTGACTCGGGCGTTGTCAGATCGGATTCAACATAGGTGGTTCCGTCCAGACAATTGTCGACGGAAGAGAACAGCGCGGCCCTATTGCCGGATACCGCGTTGAGGATCGCCTGGGTGAAATACGCGGTGGTCGTCTTCCCCTTGGTGCCGGTGATGCCGATGACCGTCAGGCTGTCCTGCGGACGGTCGAAGAACTCGGCGGACAGTAGACTCATGGCCTTACGCGCGTCGTTGACGATGAGACCGGGCGCCTTGGTGTGCTCGGCGTAGGGTGTTTCGGCGACATAGACGCCAAGGCCTCGCTCGTCGACGCCGTCAAGAAACTCCGGCCTGAAGGCCCCCTTGACGAAGAGCATCGAGCCGTTGGCGACTGTGCGCGTGTCATAGGTGACATCGGCGATGGGCGCGTCGCAGGCGTCGATGCGATGCGGGTCCAGCGTCCAAGTGCCCCCCTGGACGATCTCGCGAAGCAGATGATGCCGTTCCAGCAGTGCGGCCGCCGAAGCTAGGGTCAGTGTCATGGTGTTCCTTGGTTCCTTCTTCCGGGTTCGTCGTTCCTTCAGGCAATTCTAGCGGGGCCAATGTGCCGCATGCGTGCAGGGCGGGCTTGCATTGCGTTTGATGCCGGCCCGGGCCCGCTAGAACCAGGTTTCCGCTACCGGGCGCCTGCCTCGTGACGCAAGCCACTGGTTGAAATCCTCTCGCCAATCGGCGTATGCCGCACGCTGCCAGTCCATCAGCTCGCGTATGGCGATGCCCCCGACCTGCGGGTACAGCGCGGCCATTGGGGTGATGAGATCCACCGAGGCGACGGTGTCGGCGGTGGCGTTGTGGAAATCGCCGTGCGGTTCGACGCCATAGTAGAACGTCGTGTCGGTGAGCGTGCGCCGTCCCTTGCGCCGGGAGACCTTGCGGTCGATCACCAGGGGGTCGACTACCAGCAGCCGTGGCGTGGAGCCGTCCGGGGTGTCCATTCTGTCCGGCAGCGCCTTCAGCTTCCACCGGCTGATGTCGCCATTGAGCATATGCACGTCGAACGGGGCGTTGTAGGCGAGCAGCGGGATGCGCTTGCTTTGCGCCGCCGCGATGATCGAGGCGATGGCGTCGATCGCCTCGGCGGGCTCCTCGCCGTGCTCGGTGAGATACGCGTCGGTAAAACCGTTGACGCGGCTTGCGCCGGGGCTCATCGGTCGGTGGGGGTTGATGACCCATTCGCCGATGACGTCGCCCTCATAGCCAAGCGTCGGGTCGCGCAGCACGAGCGCGGCCGAGACGATCGCATCGCGTCCTGCGGCCACCCCGGTGGTTTCGGTGTCGAATCCCAGCAGCCAGGACTGCGCAAGCCTGGTGTCGGGATGCTGTGGGGGAACGGCGTTCAAAGCTTCGATGAGCGATGCGGCGGAGGTGTTCATAACGCCCCACCATAGCCAATCGTCTGGAACGGTTAGAATACAAAGCGTGAATGAACAGCCACAGGAACGCGAAGACATGGAGGCGAGGCGCCGCCGGTTTGAGGCGCTTGCCATGCCAGCCGTGAACGCGCTGTACCGTCAGGCCATGAAACTCACCAACAATCCCGATGACGCGCAGGATCTGGTGCAGGACACCTTCGAGCGCGGCTTCAAGGCGTTTGACTCCTTCCAGCCCGGCAGCAATTTCGAGGCGTGGATGACCACCATCGAACGAAACGCCTACTTCAACCAGTATGCCAAGGCCAAGCGGCGTCCGCAGCGGGCGAATGACTCGACCGGCGAATATGACGATTGGGACATCTATGACGCGGCGGGCCACACCGGCGAAGGGCTGCGCAGCGCGGAGGAGGAATATCTGGACACGTTTGCGCCCCAGGAGATTCTGACGGCGCTCAACAAGCTCAGTCCCGAACGTCGCCAGGTATTCATCGACGCCGCGATCGACGGCAAATCATACCAGCAGGTGGCTGATGAGCAAGGCGTGAAAATCGGTACGGTGATGAGCCGCCTCAATCGCGCGCGCGCCCAGCTGAAGCGGGAACTCGCCTCATATGCGTCGTCCCGCGGATATGCCGCGCATGGTTCACCGTCAGCGAAGCGCAAGGGGGATTCCGTGCGTCATAATAACGGTAGCGAACCGCATATGGCGCATCAGGGGAGGAAAGGGCATGAGTGAGTCGTACAGTCATCGAGTCTCCGTTACGCGCACTACTGTGACGGCAGCGGATGGCGTGACATGCACCGAGGTGCATGTCACCGAAGTGCGCGGAGGGGTTCCCAAAGGCGGCGTGCTGAATGGATCCCCCGATCGGGCCGCGGAGTCCCAGACCCATGGGTGTGGACCCCGCGAGCCCCGTGGGTGTGATTGCTTTGACGTGGAGTCGTCCTGCGACGAGCGGGAAAAGGCCATGATCGTGGCGCTGCGTGCGTATCTGCGTCCCGAGCAGGCGCCGGATTGCCTGCGTGCCCGACTGGAGGCCGCCCTGGACCGTTGCTGCCGGCAGTGATGTCGACGATCCGCTGCGGGAGAGCAGGGGGAGATGGAGATTGTTGCGGCATAACGAAAGGGCCTGCTTCAGCGATAAAAGCTGATGCAGGCCCTTGTGCTTGTAGCTGTGTGCTGCAAGGGATCAGGCGTTCGGCCTCTTGCCGTGATTGGCGGCCTTCTTGCGACGATCCTTGCGCTTGCGTCCGCGCATGCCCATGATGGACTCCTTTTTGGTTAAAGTATGAAACCTACGGAATTATGCCACAAGGTGTGGATGAGGGCAAGCGGACCAGCGTGGCTTGCGTCGCCCGCCTGCCTGGCACTCCTTGCGATCAGGCCTGTTCGGCGTTGAGGAACAGCTTGGTGGTACTGGTTTCGCCGGGTTTGATCACGATGAGTTGATTGCCGGTGTTGAAGGCGTTCGCATACGCGGTCTGCGGTTCCACGGCGGTGCCGGCCGGATGCTTGAACGCGGGGAAGCCGGTTCCGGTGCACACCTGGAACGACGTCACCGTCTCGTCGCCGCCCACGTGAATGGTCATTCCGTCCGGGCGCACGAAGGTGGCGGTCACCTTGCCGTCGGCATCGTGATGCACGTCGGTCCAAGCGTCGTCGAAGGGCTGGTTGACCAGCAGCTCGCCCTTGCGCAGATCGTATTTGGTGCCGTCAACGGGTTCGGTGCCGGTGGGGATGAGGTTCTCGTCGATGGTGACGTGCGTGTCGGCCGGAATGGTCAGTCGGCACTGGGCGTTATGCCCGTCGATTTCGTCGCCGTGGCCGCCGAATCCATTGGCGAGCCACGGGTGGATGGCCAGCGCCCAGGGGGCATTCACCGAACCGGCGTTGGTGGCGCTGACGGTGATGGACAGGCCCTCGTCGCTCAGTTCATGCTTGGCGGTGACGATGACGTCGAAGGGGTAGCCCAGCAGGAACGGCACGCGCCAGGACTGCGTGACCGAGGTCTCGGTGAGCTTCACGAGCTTCCAGAAACTGCGGTAGCCATAGCCGTGAATCGCGGTGTTGCGGTCGTGCTCGTCGATCGGCAGCGTGTAGGTTGTGCCCTCGAATGTGTATTCGCCGCCCTTGATGCGGTTGGGGAAGGGGACGAGAATCTGGCCGTGGCAGCAGGTCACCGGATCGTTCGGACCGAGCGGCACGGTGACGTCCTTGCCCCGGTAGGTGAGCTTGCGCAGCGTGGCGCCCAGTTCGGTGACGACCGCTTGGTAGTCGCCGTATGCGATGGAGTATTGCTGGCCGGTTCTCGGCGGGATGTTCGTCAGGTCCATAAGACACTTCCCTTGTGACGTACGGGAATATTACCGTGTTCCATCGTAGCGCATGGCAGTCCGGCGGCTACGATGTTGGCTATGACTTCACAGCGCATTGTATTGGCGGATCCCCGTGGCTTCTGCGCCGGGGTGGATCGTGCGATCCTGACCGTGCGGACCATTCTCAAAGCCGCCGCGTCCTCGTCCGAGTCCAGCCGCAACGGATTGCCGCCGGTGTACGTACGCCGCCAGATCGTGCATAATCGCCATGTCGTGGAGAGTCTGGCCTCCCAGGGCGCGGTGTTCATCGAAGAACTGTCCGAGGTTCCGGATCGGGCGGTTCAGGCCGGCATCCCCGTGGTGTTTTCGGCGCATGGGGTGTCCCCGACGGTGAAGGCGGAGGCCGACCGCCGTGGCATGCATGTCGTGGACGCCACCTGCCCATTGGTGAGCAAGGTGCACCGTGAAGTGCTGCGCTTTGTCAAAGAGGGATACGAGATCATCTACATCGGGCACAAAGGGCATGACGAGGCCGTCGGCGTGGTGGGGGAAAGCCCCGAACACGTGCATCTGATCGAGCATGCGGGCGACGTGCGCGGATTGGATTTTGACGAATCGACCAAACTGGTGCTGCTCACCCAGACCACACTCAGCGTCGATGAGACCTCCGATACGGTTGCCGCGCTGCGCGCGCGGTTCCCCTGGATGCGGATGCCTCCGAATTCCGATATCTGCTATGCGACCTCGAACCGCCAGGCCGCGGTCAAATTGGTGGCGGAGCGGTCCGACAGCGTGGTGATCGTCGGGTCGGCGAACTCGTCGAATTCGGTGCGATTGGTCGAAGTGGCGCAGCAGGGATTGGGGGAGCGCGGCATGGCCCACCGAGTCGATGACGCCGGCGACCTTGATCCGTCATGGTTCGACGGCGTGCGGTCCGTGGGGGTTTCTTCCGGAGCCTCCGTGCCGGAAGAGCTGGTTGACGGAGTGGTCGATGCCCTGCGGGCCATGGGATACACCGATATCGAGAATGTGGCGACGGTGAGGGAGACCATGCATTTCGTATTGCCCTCCGAACTCAGAAGGCAGCATCGTCGGCCGTAGGTCGGGAAACTGCCCCACTGTGCGGGCGATGCATATGTTCTCACCAGGTGCCGATGGGCGCGGTGACGCCATCAAGCACACTGAGCAGGTCGGATGGCGCAATGCCGATGGAGAAGCCTCGTTTGCCGCCGGACAGAAGGATCATGTCGAATTGCAGGGCGGATTCGTCAAGCACCGTCTTGTGGCGGACCTTCTGCCCGAGCGGAGAGATGCCGCCGACGACGTATCCGGATTCTCGCATCGCCACCTTGGGGTCGGCCATAGCCGCTTTTTTGGCGCCGACCGCGGCCGCCAGCGCCTTCAAATCCATATGGCCGCTGACCGGCACCACTCCCACCACTCGTTCGGAGCCGGTGTCCGCCATCAGCGTCTTGAACACCTGATGCTCGTCAAATCCGAGTTTGGCGGCCGCCTCCACGCCGTATCCGTCGTCCATGTGGTCGTTGGAATGCGCATACTCATAAGGTTCGAATGGGATTCCCGCCCGTTCCAGTTCCAGGGTGGCCGGCGTGGATCCCCTTCCCTTCGTGTTTTTCGATTTTTTGCTCATGGCTACCGTTTTAGTGCACGGTATGGGCCGCGACATGACAAGGCCCCTCGCACTCGGGGAGCGCGAGGGGCCTTGTTGCTGCGAGCTGAACGCTACGCGATCAATCTCACTCGGAGATCTCGGCGAAGTACAGCAGGGTGCGGATCATGTTGCAGGTGAAGCCGTACTCGTTGTCGTAGAAGGACACGGTGCGGGCCATGGTCACGCCGTCAACGGTGTTGACGTCGGTCTGGGTCGGGTCGAAGACGCCACCGTGGGTGTCGCCGAGGATGTCGGAGGAGACGATGCCCTCGTCGTTGTAGCCGTAGTACTCGGTGTTGGAGAAGGCTTCCTTGAAGGCGGCGTTGATCTCGTCGGCGGTGGTCTCGGTGTTGAGCACCGTGGTCAGCTCGGTGACGGAGCCGTCCGGCACCTGAACGCGCTGGGCGTGGCCCTGCAGCTTGCCGTTGACCTCGGGCACAACCTTGCCGATGGCCTTGGCGGCGCCGGTGGAGTGGGCGATGGTGTTGATGCCGGCGGCGCGCAGGTCGCGGCCGGACTTGGTGCCACGCGGGCCGTCCAGGATCATCTGGGTGCCGGTGTAGGCGTGGATGGTGGTCATGAAGCCGGCCTTGATGCCCCACTTGTCGTTGAGCAGCTTGACCATGGCGGCCATGGAGTTGGTGGTGCAGGAACCGGCGGATACGATCACGTCGGAAGCCTTGAGGATGTTGTGGTTCACACCGAACACCACGGTCGGGGTGGTGGCGTCCTTGGCCGGGGCGGAGAT
>DBKS01000044.1:0-182 GCA_002298605.1 Bifidobacterium sp. UBA744
GCATTATGCCAAATTAAGAAAAGTATTTCGCCAAATTTGGCAGAACGCGCCATTGACGCGTCAAAATCCGCACCCAAGAATGCGAATATGCCAAATATGAGCTGCTACGCCATGGATCATGGCTAGCTCAGGCATGGATCCGCGCAGTCAGGCGCCTGGCCTCCTCCACGTTGCGCCCCAGC
>DBKS01000044.1:263-14993 GCA_002298605.1 Bifidobacterium sp. UBA744
ACTCGATGCCCGTACAGGTCCAGCCAACCAGCATCGTCATCACGAATCGCATATGCCTCAACCACGCGCTCATGCAAGCCGGTTTTCTCGCTGAAGGTGGGCTTGGTGCCAATCGAGATGGCGGACGGCCAGCGGCAGGGCGAATCCGCACGCAATCGAGTGGACTCGGACCCATCGGCATCGGAGTCGCCTGCCGTCCCCAGATCGACCAGCCACCCTGCGTACACACCATCCACCGGCAAATAGCCGTGGATCTCATCGCCCAGATTCGCCGTGGGGAAGCCGATGGTACGCCCACGTTCCTCACCGT
The DNA here is from genome assembly GCA_002298605.1 of Bifidobacterium sp. UBA744. Taxonomy (GTDB): domain Bacteria; phylum Actinomycetota; class Actinomycetes; order Actinomycetales; family Bifidobacteriaceae; genus Bifidobacterium. The sequence goes on from DBKS01000044.1 coordinate 574, forward strand.
GGACCACCACGCCTTCAACGCTGTGCGGATGCCCCAACACCGCGTTAGCCGCAGCGATACGCCCCTGCGAGAGCAGATAGCGCACATTCGACGAGCTCCACACACGCGTGAGCTTGGCGTTGTTGCGTTTGCTCCACGCACGGCGTTCCGCCTTGCTCATACCCTCAAGCGGATCCTTCGGCTCACCGTATTCACCGGGCATATGCGGCTCGGCATGGGCGGGGACGCGCACATGCCCGGGCCCGAGATCATCCACCACATCCAGCTCGAACACGCCGGTCGCCGCGGCGAGATTGGCGATGGCCTTCACATCGCCTTTGCGCCCCTGCCCCATGGCGGCGTCACTGCCCAACACCAATGTGCGCATGCCAAGCCTGCCGGTGAGCTGGCCAAGGAAAAAGACGTATGACTTGGCGGCGAACGCCAAGGTGTAGTGCACAATCAGCACCTGGTCCACACCCAGCTGTTCAATGCGGCGCAGACGCTCGTCCATCGAGGTAAGCGCAACCGCATCGACTTTCGTCGCATCAGGCTCCACACCTTCATGTGCAGCGGCCCACGCATGCACGTAGGCGGGGCGCGGGTCGAACAGGATCACCGAGGAGAGCGCGTCATAACGCTTCGCCAGCTCAACCACGCGGGCGATAATGGCCTGATGCCCCAGATGCATGCCGTCGAAGGCACCCACCGTCACCACCGTTTTGATGGAATTCCCCGGACTGGGCCATTCCACCGTACCGTCGGCCTGTGGAGTCAAATGCATGACGTTCATCAGATTCATCCTCATGTAGTACCGCAATGCGGCGCGTCGCCGCTCGACAAAACCGCATCCACTGTAGCAGGAAATACCGTAACTGGCTTGGCATGCGACCGGCCTGCCGGTTCGATCAGCGCCACGACATCATGCGTCTGGGGCACGATGGCGGCGCACTGCGAGGTGATGACCCGATCGATCCGCCTGCCAAAGCGCAAGTCGGCAGCCTCCCCGGCGTCGATGTCCACGCAGGGCATCACCCTACGAGCCGCTTCCTCCATGGTCAGAGCCCGTCCAAGCAACCACTCGCGGCGCAGACCGGCATCCGCCGCGCATGCATCCGGAACATCCAGCACGCATGTCGAGCGAGCGACGACAACGCCTTCGCGGTTGGTGTACGACTTGCTTGCCGTATGGGCGCTCACTCGACGCGACTCAATCACGGGATCCGCGAAATCGAATCGTCCGACCCGCGTGCGCCGCAGTCGGATCAGATGACCGCCGACGCCCAGTAGTTCGCCCAGATCGCGTGCCAGCGAGCGAATGTACGTGCCGGACGAACAGGAGACGCGAGCATCCAGATCAGTCACCGGGGTGCCGTTCTCGGCACTGGTCTCGCGGATATCCAGCACATCGAAGATCTCAATGGTGACGCGCCGGGCGGCAAGCTTCACCTGCCGCCCCTCCCGGGCGAGATCGTACGCGCGGCGACCGTTGATCTTAATTGCGGAGTAGGCGCTCGGGACCTGGGCAATGTCGCCGGTCAGATGCTCGGCGATGGCGGCGTGGATCGCGCCATGATCCAAGCCCCGAGCCCCGGCGGATTCAAGCAGCTCCCCCTGCGCGTCATCGGTGTCCGTGCGCTGGCCAAGACGGATGGTTGCCTCATAGGTTTTGTCGTGGCCGGTAATCGCGTTAAGCAGTCGCGTGGCATTGCCGAATCCGATCACCAGCATGCCGGTGGCCATTGGATCAAGTGTGCCGGCATGGCCGACTTTTTTGGTATGCAGTGCGGCACGCGTGGCAGCCACTACGTCAAAGCTGGTCACGCCATAGGGTTTGTCCACGATCATCAGACCGGACGGAGCATTTGGCATTGGTTCTTCCCCAGACAGGCAATATGCCATATACAAATGTGCAATATGCCCCCTGCTCAAGCGTGAACCTGAACAAGGGGCACCATCATATGTTTTCGGCCACTTGTGAGCGGCTACTTGTCACCGATCGGCATCGTCCGTAGAACCGGCGATGTCACCGTCTCCAGCGGTGTCATCGGTATCGTCGACGTCGCCGCCGTCATCGCTCCCGTTCGGCTCGTCATCATGCCTGTATGGGTCGGCCTCGCCGGCATACTGGGCACCCACACGGGCACGGGCCAGATCGGCGTCCCTCTTGCGAGCCATCGCCAGGATGTCTTCGATTTCAGTCGCCTCGCCGGGCACCTCATCGAAAATGAACTGCAGCTGCGGGGTCAGCCGCAAGCCGGCCTTGGCCCCGACCAGGGAACGCAAATGCCCCTTGGCCTGGTCAAGGGCCTGCTTGGCGCGCTTTCGCTCGCCCTCCTCCTTGCCCTTATGGCCAAGTTGGGTCCAATAGACCTTGGCGATCTGCAAATCGTTGGTCACGCGCACCTCGGTGATCGTGACATTCGCCAGTCGCTTGTCGTGCAGGGTGGACTCGATGTCCGAGGCCACCACACGCTGAATCAACGCGGCGATGCGCGCCGCGCGAGGATTGGTGCCCGCCATTATTTGCGCTCAACCTCCTGCATTTCGAAGGTCTCGATGATATCGCCGATTTCGATGTCATTGAAGCTGCCGAGGTTGATGCCGGCCTCGTAGCCTTCCTTGACGGACTGCACATCGTCCTTGAAACGACGCAGCGAGGAAATCTCCAAATCGTTGACGGTCGCGATGCCATTGCGCAGAATACGGCACTTGGTGCCGCGCTTGACCTCGCCATCCTGCACCATGACGCCGGCGATGTTGCCGAACTTGGAGGAGCGGAAGATCTCGCGGATTTCGGAGTGCGAGGTGACGACCTCCTCGAATTCCGGCTTGAGCATGCCCTTCAGCGCGGCCTCGATATCTTCGATGGCCTTGTAGATGATGGAGTAGTACTTGATCTCCACGCCTTCCCGATCGGCCAGCTCCTGCACCTGACGGTTCGGACGCACATTGAAGCCAATGATGACGGCCTTGTCGACGGTAGCCAGATTGACATCGTTCTGGGTGATCGCACCGACGCCGCGATGAATGACCTGAATGCCGACCTCGTCGGACACCTCGATTTTCATCAGGGAATCCTCAAGCGCCTCGACGGAGCCGGAGGAATCGCCCTTGATGACGATGTTGAGCATATCGACCTCAGCCTTGGCGAACTGCTCCTTCAGGGACTCCAAGGACACGACCTTACGGCGCTTCGCCAACTGGGCGGCACGCTCGGTGGCCTGACGCTTCTCGGCGATCTGACGGGCGGTGCGGTCGTCCGGGGCAACCAGGAAAAGGTCGCCGGCGGTGGGCACGGAAGTCAGGCCGAGCACCTGCACCGGAGTGGAGGGACCCGCGTCCTTCATCTGCTTGCCGTTTTCGTCGAGCATGGCGCGCACGCGGCCATAGGACGTACCAGCAACAATCGAATCGCCCACATGCAGCGTACCCTGCTGGACCAGCACGGTGGCCACGGCACCGCGACCCTTGTCGAGCCGGGCTTCCACGGTGGCACCGCGAGCGTCCATATCCGGATTGGCGCGCAGGTCGAGCTCGGCGTCGGCGGTCAGCAACACCGCTTCAAGCAGCTTGTCGACATTGGTGCCCAGCTTGGCGGAGATGTCGACGAACATGGTGTCGCCGCCGTAATCCTCGGGAACCAGACCGAACTCCGTGAGCTGTCCGCGCACCTTCTCCGGGTTGGCGCCCGGCTTATCGATCTTGTTCACGGCCACCACAATCGGCACATGAGCGGCCTGAGCATGGTTGATGGCCTCCACAGTCTGGGGCATCACACCATCATCGGCGGCCACCACCAGGATGGCGACGTCGGTGAGCTCGGCGCCACGCGCACGCATGGCGGTGAAGGCCTCGTGGCCAGGGGTGTCGAGGAAGGTGATCTTGCGGGCTTCGCCCTCAAGGTTCACCGTCACCTGATAGGCACCGATGCGCTGGGTGATGCCGCCGGCCTCGCCCTCGATGACGTTGGTCTTGCGGATCGTGTCCAGCAGTCGGGTCTTACCGTGATCGACATGGCCCATGACGGTGACGACCGGCGGACGAGGCTTGAGATCCTTGTCCTCCTGAAGCTCCTCTTCGTCCAGATCGATATCGAACTGCTGCAGCAGCTCCTTGTCTTCCTCCTCGGCGGACACCAGCTTGATGTTCCAGCCGATTTCCTCGCCAAGAATCTGGAAGGTGGTCTCGTCAAGGGACTGCGTGGCCGTGGCCATCTCGCCGAGATGGAACATCACAGTCACCAAGGCGGCCGGATTCACATTGATCTTCTCGGCCAAATCGGCAAGGGACGCACCCTGACGCAGACGGACGGTCTGGCCATTGCCGTTGGGGATGCGCACGCCGCCGATGGTAGGAGCTTTGATCTCCTCAAACTCGCGACGCTTCGCCAACCTGTTCTTGCGGGCCTTCGAAGACTTGCCGCCCTGACGACCGAATGCGCCGGCTGCGCCGCCACGGCCGCCACGACCGCGTGACGGACCGTTACCGCCCGAAGGAGCTCCGGAGAAGTTGTTGCCGCCGAAGCGAGAGCCGCCGCCCTGACCCGAACGAGGGGACTGGCCGCCGCTCTGACCCGGACGGGAATGGCCCCACTGACCCGGCCTGGCGCCGCCGCCCTGACCCGGACGACCACGGAATCCCCCACGGGGACCGGGACGGCCGCCGCGGCCGCCACGACCTTCGTTGTTATTGACTGTAGGCCGGGCCATCGGATGCGGACGGGGAATGTCGCCCGGCGTCGGAGTGCTCATACCCTGACGCCGCGAGAAGGGATTATTGCCCGGGCGCGGAGTGCCGGAACCGGCGTGCGGACGCGCGGGCTGGCCACCGCGAGGACGCGGAATGGCGGGATTGGCATGGGAACCGCCCTGCGGACGGGAACCGGGCTGAGAGCCACGCTCGCCCTGGTGCTGCGGACGGGGACCGGGACGGCCCATGCCGCGATTATTGTCCTGATTGCCACGCGGATTATTGTGGCCGCCGGCATGCGGCCCCTGACGATGCTGACCGCCGCCGGGACGCGGAGCCGGATGCGCAGCCGCGGAACCGGACATGGAGGACGGGGACGGATGCGCCGCCGATGGCTTGTTGGCTGAAGAGGGAGAGGCGCCGTGCACGGCAGCCGGAGATGGCGCATGCGGCTGAGGAATGGGCCTGCCTCCCCGTCCGCTGCCCTGGGGCCGATGACGCTCAGACGTCGCGGGCCTAGCTCCACCCCTGGACGATTCATTCTTCGAAACCTTCGCCGACTTCGACGCATTGGAATCCGGCTGCGGGAACGCCGCCTTCAGCTTGCGAACCACCGGAGCTTCCACAGTGGAGGAAGCCGACTTGACAAACTCCCCCATGTCCTTGAGCTTCTCAAGAACCGTTTTACTATCTACGCCAAGAGCCTTGGCCAATTCATACACGCGTGCTTTGGGCACTCAATTTCTCCTATCCATCAGCCGCGCGCATGGGTGAGGCGCGACTATCGTCCGATGACGGTGAACTGTTTCTCACTCATCGTGCGACCATGATCGTTATTACCTCGTCTCTGTGCCGAATTCGGGCATAGTTGACCCATTCGGATACCGAGAACAGCATACTCGATCCTATGGATGTGCGGCGCGTTGCAAAACAACGACTCCGCATACGGCATACCGCATGCGGAGCGACGGATACAAGGCAACGGATTCAGACCGTGCGCCATTATGCCGGTTCAAGACGATTGCGAGTCTCCCGGCCGGCAAGTCTCCCCGCAAGCGGGGCGGTGACTACTCCTGCGGGGTCTGATGGCTTTCGCTCCGCACCTTGGCGGCATGCGCCTCAGCGGATTCGATGCCGATCTTCCAGCCGGTGAGCTTGGCTGCCAGACGAGCGTTCTGTCCCTCCTTGCCGATGGCAAGTGACAGCTGATCATCATGGATGAAGGCAATGGCGGTTTTGTTCTTTTCGCTGATCACCTGCACGCCTGTCGCCACAGCCGGGGACAGCGCGGAAGCCACAAATTTGGCGGGATCATTGGAATAGTCGACGATATCGATTTTCTCCTGTCCAAGATTCTCCATCACCGCGCGCACGCGAGCGCCGCCGGGACCGATCAGGGCCCCCTTCGGATTAACTCCATCGGTGTTGGCGCGCACGGCGATCTTGGTACGGGCACCCGCCTCACGAGCAATCGCCATAATCGACACAGCCCCCGACACCAATTCGGGAACCTCACGTTCAAAAAGACGACGGACCAGCTCAGGATGCGAACGAGAGACGATGATCTCCGGCCCCTTCAGCCCACGGGCCACATTCACCACATAGACGCGAATGCGCTCGCCATGGCGATACCGCTCGCCCGGCACCTGCTCACGACGTGGCAGAATGGCCTCGACGTCACCCACGGCCACATGCACGTTCGCGGCGTCCTTGACATCCTGCTGCACGATGCCGGTGATGAGCTTGCCCTTCTGGCCGGAAAACGCGCCAAACACCTTATCGTCCTCGGCCTTGCGGAACAACTGGCGAATCACCTGGGCGGCGGTGGCGGCGGCAAGACGGCCGAAGTCCTTCGGGGTGTCGTCGTACTCCTCGCCAAGTTCGGGTGCGGGATGCGGGTTCTCTTCGGTGGGCTCCTGAGGAATCTCGTCGCGCGCCCACACAGTGAACGTGCCGGCACGCTCATCCAAATCGACGCGGGCATGCTTGGCCGCATGCGGAGTCTTGAGATATGCCATGCGCAGCGCCTCGGAGAGTGCCGAATCCAACGTTTCCTCGTCGATCCCCTGCTCCTTAGCCAACTGATGCATGCTTGCCAGGTCTAGTTCCATTCCCGGAGACCTCCTCATGAAGTTATCGCGTTCGCACCGGCCTGTGACGGCTCGTACGGTCTGTAATGGCTATTAGTCTAACGATTCATGGAGACACGCAAGTTTCAGGCATTACGGCACTTCGTCAAAGGCACATTCGTCTGCTTCGCGGCTCTTTCCATCACGATCACGCTGGGAGGCTGCTCGCCAACCTCATGGATGCCTCGCGTGCAAGGCCAACTCGAAGCCGCGCTTACCCCAAGCTCCTGCGAGCTTCAGCTCGCCGACGCCGAGGATGCCACCGCCATGGCGGCCACGCAACCGACCGCCGCCCGTAGCGTGGAATCGCTGACCATATGGCAACGCCAACGCAAAGCCGTGCAGTCCAGGGACCTATGGCGTTTGGTGGGCATCACGTGTCAGGGTCGTTTCGCCGAGGGGGTTTTGGAAAGCGGCCGCGCAAGCTCAATGGCCGCCTCGATGGCCCGACGTACCGGCATCGCGTATGCGGACACGACCACGAGAATAGATGCCAACACCTCATTGACGATTGCGGACGATGCCGCGAAAGGTCTCGCCCTTGCGCACGATCGCGCAGGATTCGCCTTTGAGGTTCTTGCGGCGCGACATACCGCGAACGGCACCCTTGCGAAGCTCTCCGACCGGCATAAGGCGCTTGCCTCGGGATTCGCCGCGCACACATCCGACACCGATAGCCGAAATGCCGTCTACTCCGTGCAGCAGCTGCTCGCCAATCCCGACGTCATCCTCGACACCGCCTCCGGACTGCGCGTGCCCACGTCCGCGGCCGTGGCCATGGATCTGGTCCGAGAGCAGCTCAGCGCGCTGGCCACCTCCTCGTCAGGCGACACAACCGCGAACGGCGACGGCTCTGCGGACACCACGCGCATCATGATCAGCGACGACGCAACGGCATCTGTGCTGGCGAATCTGTTGTCGGAGGAAACGTCGCAGGCCCTGCAACTTGGATTCCCCCAATTCGACGAAGCGCTTTTCACCACGCGTGTCGCCACGTCGTGAAGCTGTGGCATACTAGATAAGTTGCTTGCCTGACGTTAAGGCTTGCGGCGAATGGATAAGTGTCCGAGCGGTCTAAGGAGCACGCCTCGAAAGCGTGTGAGGCTTAACACCTCCGCGAGTTCGAATCTCGCCTTATCCGCCCCATGGGGGTTCCGAGCGATGCGCCCGGAACCCCTTTTTTATGTCAAAAGCCAATGTTTTCAGTGATTTCCGCCATTTGCTCGCGAATCACGGCAACGCAAGACGTCCCTTTGAAACAACTAAAACGGATTCTTTCACATTTTCCGTCGAACCGGAGGCCGCCACGACGGCACAAAGCCCCTTTTTGCGCCTCGGAAACGCTCTGCGGCGATCAAAAACGTGAAAGAATCCAAAATAGGATCCTCATAACCGCCGTTCTTCATTCCCCGCGACGATTTCCCGAGGCGATATCACTCAGATCCCCTGCTCATGAACCGACGCGTTGACCCACTGCTCCTGTTTGACGGACACGCCGGAGAAAACGCCGATATCCAACATGCAGTCGCGATAATCGCGGCCATGCGCAATGGTGATGTAGCTATCGTCAACCAGACGATTATGCGTGGGATCCAAACCGATCCAACGATCCTTGTGATAGACCTCCACCCACGCATGCGTGGCGCCCTCGCCGCCCAACAAACCCGCGATATACCGAGCCGCAAGCCCCATATGTCGGCACACGGCCAACATGACATGGGCATAGTCCTGGCACACACCCCTGCCCTGCGCCAACGCCTGCTCGGCAGTCGTGCGAATGGTGGTAGACATCGGCGCATACGTAAACGCCTTGTACACCTCATCCATCACAACCGTGGCCACCGCGACCGGGGAACCGCTGTTGCTTTCGGTGCGCAAACGCTCCCGGCAACGCTCGATCAACGCAGTCAGAGACGGTCCCGGCACCGTCAGCGCGGAATCGAAGCGGTACAGGGGCTTATAGATTTCAGGCTTGATATGCTCGTTATCCACAAAGGCAATACCGGTGACCGAATAATTGAAATGCGAATGCTCTTCGGGAATGTAGCCGATCATCACCACGGAATCAAAGGAGTCGATGGTGGTCTCAAGCTCGACTTCCGGGTCGATCTTCACTTCGACATCCACAACCTGCTGACGCGGCCCCGTAGCGGGAATGCACCGCAGCTGGAAACGATGATCCGTTACAGGCGAGCTGAACGACAGCTTCATCCGGTAGTCGAATACCAGCTTCTTCAATGCTCAGCCTTTCGATTCTCGATTATGGTCATGACCCGGTCCACGCAAAGCGGGCATTATTGTGTGCCCTTTCGCGTTTCTTCGTCTTGAACCGCCGAAGTCCGGACAAATCATCGCATTCGATTCGCTCTCTTGTGCAACAATCCGCGTCCATTGTAATGGAGAATTCGAAAGACACGACAGCAAGGGCGCGACGGGAAGGCCGTCAGATCTTGTTGGCATCCATATCAACCGCGGAAACCATCCCGATATCCCGCAAACGACTCGCGATGATATGCCCTTCAAACCCGTCGAGGAATTTGGACAGGGTTCCGGCAAGCTCGCCGTACCCGCGCACCGGCATCTGGCCGACCAGCCACCGGACGCCATCGGCAAAGCACTGCGGCAGGGGCAAACCGTCCAGCATCATGGCATACGAAGCCAGTTTGCGCAGCGGAGCGGCAAGCTGGTCCTTAGGCAAGCTGAATCGTGTATACAGATCGATGCGCTCAACATATTTGCCAATGAAGATCAGCGCCTTCAGCGTCGGGTCGACGGTGGAATTCTCGATGCCGCCCCAGAACGCCAGCATGTCGTCGGTGATGTCGCGCTGCTTGTAGATATCCTCGGCGCTGGCGGAGCGTCGCGACGCGTCAGCGATATTGCGCAGCGCAAGTTCAACATACTGCAAAAGGTCCGACCCAAGTTCAGGCCGTAGAACCACCGCGTTGTTGAATGCCGATTTGATCGCCGAACGCACCGAATCGGCATTGTTCTCGTCGTATAGGAACGATTGGATGAACGCATCGAAATCCGCGAAATCCTCCGGCAGGTCGAGCGCCCTCGCAAACGGGCGGAACGCGTCCACATCAGTGTCCATCACCTGATCGTAGAAGGGGAAGAACCGCTTGATCGTGGTGAACACGCGTTCCGTGTACCGACCAAGCCAGTAGAGCGTATCGGTTTTCGACGAGGTGACCAGGGCCAGGGAATGACGCGCGTACTCGGCATTGATGGCGATCTTCTCACGCTCATGCGACTGATCGAAATCCGTGTCCTTCGACGCTTCGGGGGACATCACCCACGTGTCCTTGAAGCCGCCGCCCTGGGAGGAATTGACGATCATTTGGCCTGGAATCGACGAATACCTCGTCAAGCCGGAGTACCAGACATGGGTGTCCTTGCCGGTGACGACGAATGCGCGCAGATCCGCTTTGCGAGGCACCGCCTCGCCGGTGGCGTCGTCGATGACGGCCAGATCCTTGAACTGGATGACTTCCTGGGCGATGAAGCGACGCGGCTCCTTGCGAATGCGATCCGCCAGTTCCTCGCGTTGCCGCGCATCCAGCTTGGATCCGAACACCACGCCGTAACCGCCGGCCTCCGCCACATCCTTGATCACCAATTCGCCAAGCCTGTCGAGCACGATCTTGCGATCGGAGGAGAACATCGGCATATAGGTCGGGGCGTTCTTGAGGATCGGATCCTCGTGCAGATAGTACTGGACCATCGCCGGCACAAAATAGTAGATGGCCTTGTCGTCGGCGACGCCGTTGCCGGGCGCATTCATAATGGCGACATTGCCCGCACGATACGCCGACAAGAGACCCGGCACGCCAATCACCGAATCGGGATTGAATGCGAAGGGGTCGAGATATTCGTCGGAGAGCCGGCGATACACCACGCCCACGCGATGCTTGGCACCGGAGTAGTCCACGAACCACAGCTTGTTGCCCTCGACCTCCAGATCCTCCGGGAAGGCCAGTACCGCACCGGTTTTTTCAGCCAGATAAGCATGCTCGAAGAATGCCGAATTGTAGCGCCCCGGCGTCAGCACCACGGAAATGCCCTCGGTGGAGACGAAATCCATGGATTTGCGCAGCAACGTCGGATAGGCGCGATTATCGCGGATATGCACGTCGCGAAACAGCGTCGGCGCGATGCGGCGCTCAATGTCGCGCACGAACAGCGGATAGCTGGCACCGGACGGGATGCGCAGGTTGTCCTCCAGCACCCACCATTGGCCGTCTTCCCCCTGTACCAGATCCTCTCCGGCGATATGCGCGAAAATGCCGGCCGGAGGGGTGACCCCGTTGACTTGGGGGAAGTATCCGGCGGAGGTGTATACGTATTCCTCGGGGATAACGCCATCATGGATGATGCGCTTGTCGGAGTAGATGTCCTTGAGATACGCGTTCAGCGCGTTGACTCGCTGCTTGAGCCCCTGTTCCAGCCGGTCGAATTCATCGGACGGGATGACGCGCGGAATCGGGTCGTAGGGGAACAATTGGTCGCGGTAGGTGCCATTCTTGTAGATGCCGAAACGGACGCCGTTGCGCCCCAGCTCGCGATTGATGGCTTCCCTCCGGTTCACCAACTCGGCAGCCAGCTTCTGCGCAACCGTCTCAACCATCTTCGCACTCCTTGCATACCTTCGCATACTCGTCCGGATCCCGGGCTCCGGGATATGCGATTCACGCTATGCACCGGTCGTTACGGAACTCCGCCACCTGTGTTACGTGAAGTTTAAGGGCTGTGGAATATGCGATTTACAGCGTGCGAACCGCGCGGATCTTCGCCGCGCGGGTAGCGAGCTGGTCGTCAGGCGGATACGCGATGTGTTCCAAGGTGAGTCCCTGCGGCGGACAGGGGCCGCTTTCCCCCTCGCGAACCGGTGCCTCCATTTTCGACAGGAACCAGTCAACCGAACGTTTGCCCTGCCCGACACGCAGGCTTGCGCCGACCAGTGAGCGAACCATGTTGCGGGCGAAGGCGTCGGCCACGATGGTAAAGCACAGCAGCCCCGATTCGCACGACGGCACTGTATGGAATTCGTCGCGTGCGTTCCCGCTGCCTCCGGATGGGCTGTCCTCTCCGACGCCGGGTTCTCCGATCAGCGGACGAATCGGCACCCGATCCCAGTGCGCGGATTTCACCTCCCGGATCGTGGTGCCTCCGGGATTGGGGGTCGCAAACGATCCGAAATCATGCAATCCCACCGTCGAAGCGACGGCCGCGTTCATCGATTCGACGTCCAGCCGATCCTCCACCCGCAGCACAAAATGCCGCATACGCGGATCAGCGAGGCAGGAGGCGTCACTCACTCGGTAGACATAGGTGCGTTGCAGCGCGGAGAACCTTGCATCGAATCCGGCTGGGGCGACGGCGACGGCATGCAAAGCAATATCCGGCGGCAGCACGCGTGAGAGTCTGCGTTGCAGGGCCTCGACGGGGCCAACCCGCATATGGCCGACGCATCGTGCCAGCCGCTCCTCGTCAATATCCGCGTGGCAAACCTGATGCAACGCATGTACCCCGGTATCGGTACGGCCTGCGACGGTGAGTCGCGGATTCCCCTCGCCGGGGGCGTATCTCAATATTTTGGACAACGCCGATTCGAATTCGCCCTGCACGGTTCTCAGCTCGGGCTGCTTTGCCCATCCGAAGAAATCCGTACCGTCATATCCAAAATCAAAGCGCAGTCGTATCACCCGACAACTATACCTATATGGTCTCGATGCCGAACCGTCGAATATTCACCGAATAGCAAACAGGTCCGGGAATCCAAGCGGATTCCCGGACCTGCTCATTGCCGAATGATATCGGCTATGCCGTCAGCTCACTCGGCCTTCTCAGCGGTTTCGGTGGAGGTGGCTTCGGTAGAAGCTGCCTCAGTGGCGGCGGCCTTCACTTCGGCGTTCTCGTCCTGAGCGGCCACCTTGGTGGCGGCTTCGGCTTCCTTCACCACGGCCTTCTTGGCAACGGGCTCGGTGACGAGCTCGATGATGGCGGCCGGGGCGTTGTCGCCCTGGCGGGAGGCGATCTTCACGATGCGGGTGTAGCCGCCCTCGCGCTGCTCCATCTGAGCGGCGATATCGGTGAACAGGGCGTGCACCACGGACTTGTTGCGGATGACGCGCATCACGCGACGGCGGGAGTGCAGATCACCGCGCTTGGCGAAGGTGATGAGACGCTCAGCCAGCGGACGAAGGCGCTTGGCCTTCGGCAGCGTGGTGGTGATGCGGCCATGCTGGAACAGGCTGGTAGCCATGTTCGCGAGCATCAGGCGCTCGTGGGCGGGGCTGGATGCCAGACGCGGGCCCTTCTTGGGTGTAGGCATGTTATCTCCTTATGTCCATATGAGCAGGTGGGCAGTGGCCCGAGCATCCGCTCATATGGCGTTATTCGAAGTGAACGGTTCTCACTCGTCCTCAGGCGAGAAGAACGTGCCACCTTCGAGGTTGGTGGTATCGAAGCCAAGCGGGGAGGTCTTGAGCGACAGCCCGAGGGCCTGCAGCTTCTCCTTGACCTCGTCGATTGACTTCATACCAAAATTGCGGATGTCGAGCAGATCCTGCTCGGTGTGGGAAACCAGCTCACCGATGGTGTGGATTCCCTCACGCTTCAGGCAGTTGTAGCTGCGCTGCGTAAGGTTGAGATCCTCGATCGGCACGGCCATCTCCGGGTTGGTCTCCTCGACCACCGGAGCCGGGCCGACCTCCACGCCCTCAGCCTGGGCATTGAGCTCACGGCACAGGCCGAAGAGCTCCACCAAGGTGGAACCGGCGGACGCCACGGCGTCACGCGGGGAGATGGCGGGCTTGGTTTCGACGTCCAGGATGAGCTTGTCGAAGTCCGTGCGCTGTTCGACGCGAGTTGCTTCAACCTTGTAGCTCACCTTAAGCACCGGAGAGTAGATCGAATCAACCGGGATTCGACCGATCTCGCCGTTGTCCTGCTTGTTCAGCTGGGCCGGCACATAGCCACGGCCGCGCTCGACGGTGAACTCGATCTCCAGTTCGCCGTCCTCGGCAAGGGTGGCGATATGCAGATCGGGGTTGGCGATGGTAACGCCGGCGGGCGGAGTGATGTCTCCAGCCGTGGCCTCGCCCTTCCCGTTCTTGCGCAGATACATGACGACCGGCTCGTCGTACTCGCTGGTGAGCACAATCCCCTTGATGTTCAGGAGGATCTCGGTGACGTCCTCGACAACGCCGGGCAGAGTGGTGAACTCATGCAGGGCACCGGAGATACGCACCGACGTCACCGCCGCTCCCGGAATAGAGCTCAGGAGCGTACGACGCAGCGAGTTACCAAGCGTGTAACCGAAGCCGGGCTCAAGGGGCTCAATCGTGAAACGGGAACGCTGAGGATTGACTACTTCCTCAGTCAGTGTCGGACGCTGTGCAATCAGCACTTTGGTGATCCTTTCAGCTTTGGCCGGCCGTGCACCTTACCGGCTCGAAGCGGGTGGACTTAATGGTTTCTCTGAAGTGCTCAGACGCGACGACGCTTCGGGGGACGAACGCCGTTGTGGGCCTGCGGGGTGACGTCGGTGATGGAACCGACCTCAAGCCCGGCGGACTGCAGGGAACGGATGGCGGTCTCACGACCGGAACCCGG
>DBKS01000044.1:15099-75560 GCA_002298605.1 Bifidobacterium sp. UBA744
CCTGCGGCGTACGGCGTGGACTTGCGGGAGCCCTTGAAGCCGACGTCGCCACCGGACGCCCATGCCACAACTGCGCCGGACGGATCCGTGATGGAGATGATGGTGTTGTTGAAAGTGGACTTGATATGCGCCTGCCCGACCGGGATCGACTTGCGATCACGGCGACGAGGCTTGCGCGCGGCTTGCTGCTTGGGAGCTGCCATTGACCCTCGTTTCCTAATAACGAATGTTGATTGGTGTTCGGGCGATGGGACTTGCATCCCGTGGTCCGAACGGGCCTACCTTACTTGGTGGCCTTCTTCTTTCCGGCGACGGTGCGCTTCGGTCCCTTGCGGGTGCGCGCGTTGGTCTTGGTGCGCTGACCGCGAACGGGCAGACCACGGCGATGACGCTGACCCTGGTAGCAGTTGATCTGGATCTTGCGACGAATGTCGGCGTCGATTTCACGACGCAAATCGCCTTCGATCTTGTAGTTGGCTTCCAGATAGTCACGCAGCGTGATCAGCTGCTCATCGGTGAGATCCTTGACGCGGATGTCCGGGTTGATGCCGGTGGCCTCAAGGGTCTTCTTGGCGCGGGTACGACCGACACCGAAAATATAGGTGAGGGCGATCTCGATGCGCTTCTCATTGGGGATGTCGACTCCGGCAAGACGTGCCATTGCGATTCCTTCTGTTGTTCCGCAGGTCGTGCACCGAGTCGTCCGGTTTCCCGGCCCGAGCCTGCGTACCCGGGGTTCAGCCGATAACGTTCGGCTGTGACTCAGCGCCTGATGGTATTGCCGCTGGAATCTACTCTCAGCCCTGGCGCTGCTTGTGGCGCGGGTTAGAGCAGATCACCATGACGCGGCCGTGACGGCGGATCACGCGGCAGTTTTCGCAGATCCTCTTCACGCTAGGGCTGACCTTCATGGTTTTCCTTTGCTTGTACCTTTTACTTGTAACGGTACGTAATGCGTCCGCGGTTCAGATCGTAGGGGCTCATCTCAAGCACCACGCGGTCCTGCGGCAGAATGCGGATGTAGTTCTTGCGCATCTTGCCGGAGATCGTGGCGAGCACGATGTGCTTGTTTTCGAGTTCGACGCGGAACATCGCGTTCGGCAGTGCCTCCACTACCCGACCTTCGACTTCAATCACACCGTCTTTTGCCATGAGCCTCTTATCCGTTCCTTGACGAATTACATGCTGGCATGCCTAAAGACACACCAACTTGCAAGTTTAGCAGATACTCCATTGTTCACACTACGGCGTGTCGCCCATCGGATCCAACGACACGCATCAGACAGCATATAGGCGTGAGGACGACCCGGATGCAATACCGGGCCGCCCTCACGCCAATGCCATCACGATCCCGCCGGGATCGACCTCAACCAACCCCGCGGCATCTCATCTCATCACCGTTCACGCATTGCGCGACTCGGCGGTGTCGGACACCGGCCACATCGTCTCATAGGGCACGCCGGCAAGCTCCTCCACCACGCGCTTGGTCTTCGGGTCGACGTCGGCCTTGGAGCCGCCGTCCTTGAGGCGGTTGATTTCCTTGATCAGCACATCATGCGTCGACTGGTTGACCTTGAAGGTCAGGGCGCAGATGATCGCGAGGATGAGCAGCACTCCGGTCAGGCCAACCAGGACGGAGACGATGGCGGTCTGGGCCTCCGGGGTCTGCACCTTGGCGTTGCCGTTGAAGCCGAACTCGTCGAGGATCCAACCGGTGGCGATGGTGGCCACGGCGACGGTGGACTTGCGGCAGAAGGTCATGACCGCGGCGAATTCGCCGGCGCGGTTGCGGCCGTTGACCAGTTCGTCAATGTCCGGGATGAAGGGGAACACATTCCACGGCGTGAACTCAAGGGTGGCGCGGCCGATCTGGTAGACCAGCGAGATCACAACCAACCAGACCATCGGCGAAGAGGGCTTGAACAGGTAGACGCACAGGTAGGCGCCCAGCATCGCCAGCATGACGAGATAGCCGGAAACGAACAGGAACTTCGGTCCCTTCTTGACCATCAGGACGCCGGCGATCGGCACCACAACCAGGCCGATGATGGAGAACGACAGCATATTGGCCGCGTCCGTGGCGGTCAGGCCGAGGCAGAAGGTCACGAAGTAGGCGAACACCGTGTTGAACGTATCCTTGCCGGTGAAGGAGAACAGGTAGATCGCCAAGTGCTTGCGGAACGACTTGTTCTTGAGCGTGGAGATGTACTCCTTGAGCAGCTCGATGATGGAGGTCTTCTCCTGCTGCACCTTGGCCTCCATGGCCACGACCTCGTCGTACGGCTTTTCCCAGGTGGTCATCGTGGTGACGAGCATGCACACGAAGAAGATCACGGCAAAGATGGCACCGTTCACGAAGAAGGGCAGCGGCGAATCCTGCCCGAGCAGCTTGAACAGCTGACCGGGGATGAAGGTGGACAGGAATGTCGCTCCGGCGGAGACGAACATGCGGCTGGAGGAGAGCTTGGTGCGCTCCTTATAATCCTCGGTCATCTCGTTCGGCAGCGTCTCGTAGGGGATCAGGATGGCGGAGGAGATGATCTCAAACGCCATGTAGCTAACAAGGTAGTACCAGAAGTTCAGGCCGCTGATCCACAGCACTGCGTACGAGAGCAGAAGCGGGCTTCCGAACAGCATGAAGAAGTGACGCCGGCCGAATCGCTTGCCCAGGCGGGTCTTGTAGAAGTGATCGGTAAGGCTTCCCATGCACAGCGTGGTGAAGGCGTCAACGATACGGGACACACCGATGATTAGGCCGCCCTGCACTGCCGTCAAGCCGCAGTACGTGGTGTAGAAGAACAGCATCCACGCGCCGATGATCGTCATGGAGCCGCCGCCGATGAAATCGGAGATGCCGTAGCAGATGCCACGTCCGAGCGTAATCTTGTGAGGTTTGTAGAAACGGTTGGTTTTCTGTTCTGACTTCAGTGGAAGACTGCTCATTGGACTTCAGCTCCTTTGCTTGGCGGCTTCGACATCGTAACGTAGATGTCGTAACGCCGACAGTATATGGTTGCAATGTTGAGCCCTGCCCATATTTCCACGAATTCTCTTTTTTTGCCATTTTTGCATTCCCAAAGCCCGAGATACCGCCCGAATGACATGAAGACACACGCCGGAGCGACAACGCAGGCACACACCGTCCCACTCAGTGCGCGTCACCCCGCCAGGCAGGAGCGACGCTGTCGCGGATAAACAGCGTCGTGGCGACACACAGCATATTCGACCCGATGATCTCACCCGCACCCACCGCCGTCGTGCCATCAGGCAGACATAGCGCGGCCACGTCCTCCGGAGTGAAGGCGGACATCGACGTGTAGCCGTTGGACGAGAGCGCCAGCAGCACCCGCACGCCAAGCGCCCCGATTCGCGCGCGCGGCAGCCGCACAGCGGTCAGGTTCGGAGACACCACGGAGGATATGGACGAATCGTCGAAGGCAACCACCGACAGACGCCCCGGTACATCAACGGACTCGGCGGTCATACGCGTCACCATTCCGGCGGCCATCTGCTCGTTGTAGGTCACCACGGCCGAAGGACACGACGGCCCGCGCAACGCCATGGCGGCCTGCCCGCCACCGTCGACCGATGGCGAAAACGGCCCGACAACCCGCATGGTCATCCCCATCGACCTGCCGATTGTGCGCAGCGCATCCCACCGCGTGCGATCGGCCCAGTCCCATCCCTGAGCCGACACGTATGTCACCGCATGATGACCATTGGATTTGAGCAACGCCAGCACCTGCCGGGCACCACCCACCGCATCGGGCATCACGCTGGCCACTCCGGGCACCGGGCGATTAAGGACCACCAGAGGCACCAGCGAGGCGAGTCTCTGGAGCTGCGCGTCATTGAGACGATCCGACGCGACCAGCACGCCGCATGACCCATTGGACACCTCTTCGATGAACGAATTCTCCCATTGCGAGGTGCGCGTCGACTCGATGACGCTCACGGCACGCCCGGTCAGGAACGCCTCATCCTGGGCGCCTCTCAGCAGTTCCTCGGCCTCGGAGACGTTCTTGACGACCAGCGAGATGATTCCGGATGACCGTCCGGCGCGACGCCGATACGATCGATGTTCATACCCCAATCGGACGGCGGCCTGACGGATCACCTCGATCGTGGCGGGATTCACCCGGTCCGGATCTCGGAAGGCACGCGAGACCGTTGACGGTGCGACGCCGGCCTCCTTGGCCACATCCACAATGCCCACGACCCGACGGCCGCGCTGATCGTTCATTGCCCACCCCCGGTATGCAAAAAATGCAAAAGATGACAACCAACCGCAAGTTTCATCGTATTGCCGACCCGCACCCTAGGATAGGACGCAAGATCGTATTTGACCAATGCTGTTCAAGGAAGCCATCGTATGACACCAGCAAACGACGAGACCACGTCATCGCATCACAATCGCCCAACCGTGACGCCCACCACCCGGACGTCCGACAGGCCCACGGCGCCACCGGCACCGGAGCACCTGCGCATCAATGACCGCATACAGCCGGTTGACATCGAACCCGGCACCACCCCCACGCTTCGCTGGCGTATGCCGCTGGACGCCTGCGGCCAGGCGACCGACGACGAACCATCCACCGAAACGCTGCATTACGAAGCCCAAGTGCTCGACATACGCACGCTCACGGTATTGTGGGCATGCAGCCAAGCCCCACTGCAACCCGGCGAGCGCCTTCAGCTGCATGGACTCGACATGCAACCCGGACGCCGATACCTGGCACGCGTTCGCGCGAAGCGAACCGTCGACGGCGACACGCTGCTCTCACCATGGAGCGTTCCCATGGCATTCGGCACCGGCGCCGGCACGCAATGGCACGGCACGCCGATCTGGATACCCGACACCGCCGTGACGCACGCGGTCAAGCGGGACGCCGGCATCGCCGCCACCGTCGATTCCCCCGACTTCGGACGGCTCAAGGAAAGCACATCGCAGGCGGGCGACGCGTTCTTCGCCGGGGAGGAACACGCTGCCGACCCGCACAACTCCCGGGGATGGGCGTTCCTTCGCCATGAATTCACGCTGCGGAACCAACACATCGTCTGGGCCACGCTGAATGTGACCGCCGCCAGCGTGAAACCGGCGCGACAATTCGTGCACCGCACCTGGGTGAACGGAACGTTCGTCGGGCTCGGCCCCACTTTCCCCATAGGCGACGAGGCGCGCTACGACGGCTGGGACGTAACGGGACTGTTGCACCCAGGACGGCGCAATGCCATAGGAGCGCTTGCCTACACGG
The DNA here is from genome assembly GCA_002298605.1 of Bifidobacterium sp. UBA744. Lineage (GTDB taxonomy): Bacteria > Actinomycetota > Actinomycetes > Actinomycetales > Bifidobacteriaceae > Bifidobacterium. Next base: position 20,355 of record DBKS01000044.1, read on the forward strand.
TGGAGGACCAGCGCTATGCCGCCCAGCTTGACGTCTGCTACGCCGACGGCAGCACCGAGCACATCGTCACCGACGGCAATTGGACCACACTGCCGGGCTCGGCCATCTACCCGGACTCCGCATCCATCGGCACCCAATACTTCGAGGCCCCCGCCGAGAACATCCGTTCCGATGCCTTCCCGCGGGGCTTCTCCCGCCCCGGTTTCGACGACTCCGCATGGGTGGCCGCGGAAGCCAAGCCGGCATTCGCGCGTCTGCTCGCCACACCCACCGATAAGGTGGCGGTGCGATACCATGCGCCCGTATCAATGCACCTGACCGAAGACGGCCACCTGATCGCAGACTTCGGCCACGCCGTCATGGGCGGCATCCGCATCGGCTTCCGCGGAAACGCCGCATGCGATCTCAAAATCCGCTACGGCGAGGTATGCGAGGACGACGGCTCGGTGAAATACCGTCTGAGCGCCTTCAACGTGTACGAGGACACCTGGCGCCGAGAGGCCGACGTCCCGTCCCTCGAAACCTGGGGCCTGCGCGTATTCCGCTACGTGGAGATCATTCCGTCGAAGGAATACGCGGAGCAGGCACGGCGACTGCTGGATGGCGCCGACACGCTCGACGCCGCCGCAATCGAATACCCGTTTGACGATGACGCCGCCATGTTTGACTGCTCCGACGACACGCTTGCCACCGTATGGTCGTTCTGCCGCACCACGGTCACCTCGCTGAACGGCCCCATCTATGCCGACTCCTGGACCAGGGAACGTGCGGCGTACGAGGCCGACGCATGGCTGCAGCAGCGGGCCCACCTGGCGCTGGACGACGCCCCGACGCTGGGCGAATACACCATCGACTACCTCACCGCCAACCGCACCTGGCCGACCGAATGGCCGCTGTACCTGATACTCGCCGTCCACGACGCATGGATGGCAACGGGATCAACCCATCAGATCATGCAGGGATACGACCGCATCGCCGCGCTGCTGCCCGACCGATATCTCGACAAGGACTCCGGCCTGATCGTCAAGGATCCCGGCCAGTCAAGCGTCACCGACGGGGATCTGGTCGACTGGCCCCCGTCGGAACGCGACGGCTTTGTGTTCGGCCGTGTCAACACCGTGATCAACGCACTGGCATCCCAAGCCTATGCGGACATGGCCGACATCGCAGACGTAGCCGGTCACCCCGATGATGCCCGACGTTGCCGCTCAATTGCGGCGCGCATGCGTAACGCCATTCATGAACTGCTATTCGACGAACAGACAGGCGCGTATGCCGATGGCCTGGATACGGGCACGCAAGGCTCAAAACTCAGCCATTGCTCACTGCACGCATCAGCCTTCGCACTGGCCTTCGCAGATGTTCCGCCCGAGCGGGTCAACCGGGTCGCGGACTATCTGCGAGGACGCGGCATGGCCTGCAGCGTCTACACCGCCGCCGTATACCTGGACGGCCTGTATCGCGCCGGATACGGCGCCGACGCCAACCACCTCATCGCTTCGCACGAACCGCTGCGGTCTTGGATGAACATGATCGCCACCGGCGCCGGCGCCACAATGGAAGCCTGGGATCTCAGACTCAAAGGCAATACCACGTATTCGCATCCATGGGCTTCCTCCCCCGCCTTCCTGCTCGAGCAGGGGCTGCTTGGAGTGCGCCCCACCAAACCCGGCTACCGGGAATTCGACGTGCGACCGCAGCTCGGAGACCTGACCAAAGGCGAAGCTCTGGTTCCATCCCCGGCCGGATCCATCCACGTCCTCGTCGAGCGTGACGACGCCGCCCAATCCGGATGGCGCATCGAACTCACCGTACCAGTCGGCACACGTGCGCATGTCGACATCGCCGGCATGACGCGGACCTTCGGACCGGGACGGCACACCATGGACTGACCGTACCGGCGGCGGCGCACTGCCGTCGCATCGCACGGGTACGCGACGAAACAGGGCTCCGACCCACGAATCATCGTGGACCGGAGCCCTGTTTTCTATAATCGGACAACGGATGATCGGACAGCGCCGATCAGCACCTCAATCAGCCGAGTTCGGCGATAATGGCGTCGGAAATATCCTGAATGTCGCCAGTGCCGTCAATCTCGACGAGCTGGCCACGGTCACGGTAGGTGTCCAGCAGCGGCGCGGTTTCCTTGGCATAGGTTTCCAGACGCTTGGCGATGGCCTCGGGCGTATCGTCGGCACGGCCTTCGATCTCGGCGCGCTTCTGCATGCGCTTGAGCAGCACGTCACGATCAGCGCTCAGTGCAACGGCCTTGTCAAGCGGGGTACCGATCTCCTCGAGCATCACATCCAGCGCCTTGACCTGGGAGGCATTGCGCGGATAGCCGTCGAGAATCCACCCGTCCTTCACATCGTCCATCGACAGACGATCCTTGACGATCTTGTTGGTCAGCTCGTCGGGCACAAGCTCGCCCTTGTCCATATAGGACTGGGCTTCCTTGCCAAGCGGGGTCTGGTTCTTAAGATTATAGCGGAAGATGTCACCGGTGGAGATATGAGGAATGCCATAGTGCTTGGCCAGCAAAGCCGCCTGAGTGCCCTTGCCGACTCCCTGCGGTCCCATAATCAGCAGACGCATGTCTCGCTCTCTTTCTGTATTCGTGGTTGCTGTTACAAAAGATGAAAAACAACAGGGACGGAACGGCCATTGTCCGCCGCTCCGCCCCTGAGATGATGATTATTTATTGTCGACGTGGGCGTCGGATTCGAACAGGAACCCGGCGTATTGGAACTGCTCGGTCTGGGCCTTGGCCTGACGCAGGGTGTCAAGCCCCACGCCCGCGATGATCAGAATGGTGGTGCCGCCGAACGGCAGCTGCTGATTGATCTGCAGGGCCATGATCAGCACCGTCGGAATCAGGGCCACGAACAGCAGATACACGGCACCGACCGTATTGAGGCGGTTCATCACATAGGTCAGGTACTGGCTCGTGGCGCGACCCGCGCGAATGGACGGGATAAAGCCGCCGTACTGCTTCATGTTGTCGGCGGTCTCGTCCGGGTTGAACGTAATCGACGTGTAGAAGAAGCAGAAGAACACAATCATCAGCGCGTACAAGGCGATGTACCACACCGAAGTCGTCGACGCGAGATTGTTGTTGATCCACTGGACCCACGATTGCTCGCTATTGCCGAACTGGGCGATCAGCGTCGGGATGGCGAGAATCGACGACGCGAAAATGGGCGGAATCACGCCGGACATGTTGATCTTCAACGGCAGATAGGTTGAGGAACCGCCGTACATCTTGCGGCCGATCATGCGGCGCGTGTACTGCACGGGGATACGCCGCTGGGACAACTCGACGAAGTCGACGAAGACGAAAATCACCAGCAGCACGGCAACCACGACGGAGAATTTGACCCAATCGCCATCGGTGCCGTTGGTGCCCCAGCCGATCTCCCACAACTGAGGCAGGAAGCCGGAGCAGATCGACATGAAGATCAGGATGGACATGCCCTGGCCGATGCCCTTATCAGTGATGAGCTCGGCCATCCACATGATCAGACCCGTACCACCGGTCATGATGAGCACCATGATCAGCAGGTTCCACACCGAAGTATCGGGAATCACCTTGCTCGAGCAACCGGAGAACAAAGCGCCCGAGCTGGCGGTTACCAGAATGGTGGTGGACTGCAGGATGGCCAGGCCGATGGTCAGATAACGCGTGTACTGGGTCAGCTTTGCCTCGCCGGACTGCCCCTCCTTATGCAACGCCTCGAATCGCGGGATCACCACACGCAGCAGCTGCACCACAATGGACGCCGTGATATACGGCATCACACCGAGGGCGAAGATCGACAGCTGAAGCAAAGCGCCACCGGAAAACAGATTGACGAGTCCGATGAAATCCTCACCACTGGTGCTGGCCACACACTCTTGCACCGCCTTGTAATCCACACCCGGCGTTGGGATGAAGGAGCCAATGCGGTAGATGATGATAATGAAGAAGACGAACAGGATCTTCTTGCGAAGCTCCTTCGTCTTAAAGGCCTGGATGAGAGTCCTCACCTGATGTCCTCCTGTTGTAGACACAAACTGTCAGCCAGTGTACTCGCTTCCACGGCCAAATAAAATTCGAAGCTCATAAAGCGCCAATATATGCAGAAGGACCCTCCCTGCGCCTTAACAGCGTGGAGAGGGTCCTTGTCAGCTTGTCAGCTCTTCTACCGAAGATGTCGGGACTTACTCCTCGGAGACGGAGCCGCCGGCGGCCTCGATCTTGGCCTTGGCGGAGGCGGATGCCTTGACGCCCTTGAGGTTGAAGGCCTTGGTCACTTCACCGTCGCCCAGAACCTTGACCGGAGCGTTGTCACGCACCAGGCCCTTGGTGATCAGGTCGGCAACCGTCAACTCGCCGCCCTCCGGGAACACCTCGGACAGACGAGCCAGGTTCACAACCTGGAACTCAACCTTGAAGGGGTTGCGGAAACCGCGAAGCTTCGGCAGACGCATGTACAGCGGAAGCTGTCCGCCTTCGAAGCCCGGACGCACCTGATAGCGAGCCTTGGTGCCCTTGGTGCCACGACCGGAGGTCTTGCCCTTGGAACCCTCACCACGGCCCACGCGGATACGATCCTTCTTGGCGCCGGGAGCCGGCTTCAGATCATGCATCTGCAGGATGGTGGTTTTTTCCTCATTAGCCATACTCACTCAGCCTCCTCGACGGTGACCAGATGACGGATGACGCTGATCTGGCCGCGCACAGCCGAAGTGTCCTCACGAGTCACGGTCTTGCCGATCTTGTTCAGGCCCAGGGTCTGAGCAGCGGCGCGCTGCTTCGGGGTGGAATTCACCAGACCATGGTGCAGGGTGATGTTGATGTTAGCCATGGATCACTCACCGTCCTTAGCTTCTTCAGCGGCCTTGGCGGCAGCGGCTTCCTCACGGGCCTTGCGAGCCTCGGCGATGCCGGTGGCACGAGCGCGCAGCAGCGCATCGGGGGCGACCTCTTCAAGGGTCAGACCACGACGGGCGGCGATCTCCTCAGGCTCTTCGAGCTGCTTGAGGGCGGCCACGGTCGCGCGAACCATGTTCACGGCGGTGGCGGAACCCATGGACTTGGTCAGAATGTCGGTGATGCCAGCGCACTCCATAACGGCGCGCACCGGACCACCGGCGATTACACCAGTTCCAGGGGCGGCGGGACGCAGCAGCACAGTGCCGGCGGCGTCATGACCGATCACCGGATGGGTGACGGTGCCACGAACGCGCGGAACGCTGAACATGTGCTTCTTGGCGTCGAGCTGTCCCTTGGCGATAGCCGCCGGGACCTCACGGGACTTGCCGTAGCCAACACCCACGGTGCCGTTGCCGTCGCCCACGACCACAAGAGCCGCGAAGCTGAAGGTACGACCACCCTTATGGGTCTTGGAAACACGGTTGATGGTCACGACGCGATCGAGGAGCTCATCGCCCTTGTTCTCTTCGCGACGGTTGCGACGCTCGCCACGACGGCCTTCGCCGCGCTGACCACGACGACCGCGACGGTCCTCGTTCTTGGTCTCTTCGGTGGCAGCAGTGTTCTGAGTTTCTTCAGCCACTTGAGTTTCCTTTTCGTTGTCGCTCACAGTGCCAGACCTCCCTCACGGGCGCCGTCGGCAACAGCTGCAACGCGACCGGTGTACTTGTTGCCGCCACGGTCGAACACCACGGCAGTGATGCCGGCTTCCTGGGCCTTCTTGGCGATCAGCTCGCCGACCTTCTTGGCGGCTTCGGTCTTGGTACCCTCGAAGCCGGCGAAGTCGGCATGGAGAGTGGACTCAGACACGAGAGTGACGCCCTTGGTGTCATCGACGATCTGAGCGACCATATGACGGTTGGAACGGGTGACGACGAGACGCGGACGCTCGGCGGTGCCGACAACCTTCTTGCGGAGGCGAGCGTGACGACGCAGGCGAGCGACCTTCTTGCCCTTACCGAAAATCTGGACGGTCATATTACTTACCAGCCTTTCCAGCCTTGCGCAGAATGTGCTCATCGGCATACTTGATGCCCTTGCCCTTATAGGGTTCCGGGGCACGAAGCTTGCGGATGTTCGCAGCAATCTGACCCACAGCCTGCTTGTCGGTGCCCTTCACAACCACTTCCGTCGGGTTCGGCACCTCGAAGGTGATGCCTTCGGGAGCGTCGACGGTGATGGTGTGGGAGTAACCAAGCGAGAACTCGATGCTCTTGCCCTTCATCACAGCACGGTAACCAGTACCGACGATGAGCAGGTGCTTCTCATAGCCGTCGTGCACGCCCTTGACCATCGAAGCGATGACGGAGCGGGACAGGCCATGCTTGGCACGGGTGGGACGAAGGTCATCAGCCGGGGTGAGAACAACCTCGTTGCCCTCAACGGCGGCGGTGATGCCCTCGGGGATCTCGAAGGAATCGGAACCCTTGGCACCCTTGACGGAGAAGTGCTGACCCTCGATCTTCACTTCCACGCCAGCGGGGATGGCGACGGGGAGCTTACCAATATGCGATGCCATGTTTCAGCTCTCCTTTCTCACCACACGTAGGCGACGATTTCGCCGCCAATGCCCTTATCAAGGCATTCCTTCTGGGTCAACAGTCCCGACGAGGTCGAGATGATGGCGATGCCGAGACCACCCAACGGCATGGGGAGGGAATCGGACTTCGCATAGCGACGCAGGCCCGGCTTGGAGATGCGCTTGATACCCTGCAGGGAGCGCTCACCGTTGGGACCATACTTGAGGGTGACCTCAAGGGTCTGGCCAACCTTCGCCTCTTTGGCGGTGAAGTCGGCGATATAGCCTTCACGCTTCAGGATCTGGGCGATATTGGCCTTGAACTTGGAGTACGGCATGTCGACAGTGGTGTGCTTTGCCGCGCTCGCGTTACGCAGACGCGTGAGCATGTCTGCGATCGGATCTGTCATTGTCATTGTGGGCTTATGCCCTTTCTCGTCGTGGTTTCCGCCGCCTGCCCTTGTGGACTCACAGCCGCGGACCTTCGGCGTCGATGTTTACCAACTGGACTTCGTCACGCCGGGCAGTTCGCCGCGGTGAGCCTTCTCACGAAGGCAGATGCGGCACAGGCCGAACTTGCGGTACACGGAATGGGGACGACCGCACACCTGGCAGCGCGTATAGCCGCGCACCTTGAACTTCGGCTTGGCGGCCGCCTTGTTCTTAAGAGCGGTTTTTGCCATATCAGTTCTCCTTGAAGGGGAAGCCAAGGTGCTTGAGCAGCGCGTAAGCTTCCTTGTCGTCCTTGGTGGAGGTCACCACGGTAATGTCCATACCACGCTGATGATCGATCGAATCCGGATCGATCTCATGGAACATGGACTGCTCGGTGAGACCAAAGTTGTAGTTGCCCTGGCCGTCGAACTGATGGCCGTTGATGCCGCGGAAATCGCGGATACGGGGCAGAGCCAGCGTCAGAAGACGATCCAGGAACTCCCACATGCGGTCACCGCGCAGGGTGACGTATGCGCCGATGGCCTGGCCCTCACGCAGGTGGAACTGAGCGACGGACTTCTTGGCCTTGGTGATCTTCGGCTTCTGGCCGGTGATCAGGGTGAGATCCTTGACGGCACCTTCGATGAGCTTGGAGTCGCGAGCAGCGGCGCCAACGCCCATGGAGACGACAACCTTCTGGATGCGAGCGACCTGCATCGGGTTGGAGTAATTGAACTCCTTCTCGAGCTCCGGAATGATGGCATCCTTGTACTGCTGCTTGAGGCGCGGGACGGCCGGCGCTTCGACGATAGTGGTATCGGTCATGCCAGCTCCTTTCCGGACTTCTTGGCAACGCGAACGCGCACGGTCTTCACCTTGCCGTCACGAGCCTCTTCCTTCACAACCACACCAACGCGAGTGGGCTTGCCAGTCTCCGGGTCGATCAGCATCACATTGGAGCGATGGATCGGAGCCTCAACGGAGACGATGCCAGCCTGCTGGCCCTGCTGGGTTGCACGCACATGCTTCTTGACGATCTGAACGCCTTCAACAATCAGACGATCGTTGGGCAGGACACGGGTGACCTTGCCTTCCTTGCCGCGATCCTTGCCGCGAATGACCTTCACCTGGTCGCCGGTCTTGATCTTGGCTACCATAATCAGATCACCTCCGGAGCGAGGGACACGATGCGCATGAAGCGCTTGTCGCGCAGCTCACGAGCGATCGGTCCGAAGATACGAGTGCCCTTCGGCTCATGGCCGGAGCCGAGAATAACGGCGGCGTTCTCGTCGAACTTGATGTAGGAGCCGTCAGCGCGACGGTGCTCCTTGACAGTGCGGACGACGACGGCCTTCACCACGTCGCCCTTCTTGACCGACCCGCCAGGGATGGCATCCTTGACGGAGGCGACAATCACGTCGCCCAAGCCGGCATAGCGTCGCTTCGATCCACCGAGCACGCGGATGGCAAGGAGTTCCTTGGCACCCGTGTTGTCGGCGACATGAAGCCGCGATTCCTGCTGAATCATTGATTCTCCTTAGCCGAGCTGGTTCTCCCCGCACACCGCGGCGCCACCAGGCATGTAACTGTCTAGTGACGCCACGGTGTACGCGGAGCCTTGCCGAACTTGTTTACTTAGCGCGCTCGATGATCTCTTCGAGACGCCAGCGCTTGGTCTTGCTCAAGGGCCGAGTTTCCATAATACTCACTAAATCGCCAACATGCGCGGCGTTTTGCTCATCATGGACCTTGACCTTGCGGGTGGAACGAACGACCTTGCCGTACAGCGGGTGGGTCGAACGCTGCTCGAGCTCGACGGTGATCGTCTTGTCCATAGTCTCGGACACGACATAACCACGGCGAACCTTGCGGAAATTGCGCTCTTCAGCCATGCTCACTTCTCCTCAGCCTTAGACTCGGCGGCTCCCTCGGCCGGCGTCGGGACAATGCCCAGCTCACGTTCGCGCAGCACGGTGTACATGCGGGCGATATCGTGCTTGACAGCCTTCAGACGGGAGGTGTTGTCGAGCTGACCGGTAGCCGACTGGAAGCGGAGGTTGAACAGCTCTTCCTTGGACTTCTTGAGGGAGTCCTCAATCTCGGCGTTGGTCTTTTCGGTCAGATTCTTGATTGAATATTCCTGCGTTCCGACTGCCATCAGATGTCACCGCCTTCACGAGCAATCACACGGCACTTCATGGGGAGCTTGTCGATTGCGCGGCGCAGAGCCTCGCGAGCGACATCCTCGGAGACACCACCGATCTCGAACATAACGCGACCAGGGTGAATGTTCGCGACCCAGAACTCCGGGGCGCCCTTACCGGAACCCATTCGGGCGCCGAGAGCGTGCTTGGTCAGCGGACGGTCCGGGAACACGGTGATCCACACACGACCGCCACGCTTGATGTAGCGGGTCATGGCGATACGGGCGGCCTCAATCTGACGGTTGGTCACATAGGCCGGGGCAAGAGCCTGAATGCCGTAATCGCCGAACGCGATCTCGGCGCCGCCCTTGGTCATGCCATGGCGGTCAGGACGGTGCTGCTTGCGGTACTTAGTCCTCTTCGGGATAAGCATCTGCTCACTCCTTCACTTCCGTGGCGGCAGGTGCCTCGGCGGCGGCCGGAGCCTGCTGGGCTGCGGTCTGACGCTGGGCGGCCTCTGCGGAACGGTTGCCACGGCGCGGGCGACGATCACGATCGCCGCGACGGCCAGGACGGTTGTTCTGCTGAGCCTGCTGCTCTTCGAACTCACGCTCGGTCATATCGCCCTTGTAGATCCACACCTTCACGCCGATGCGGCCGTAGGTGGTCCTGGCCTCAAAGAAGCCGTAATCAATCAGGGCGCGCAGGGTCTGCAGCGGAACGCGACCCTCGCGATAGAACTCCGAACGGCTCATCTCCGCACCGCCAAGACGGCCGGAGAGCTTGATACGAATACCCTTGGCGCCGGCGCGCATGGCATCCTGCTGCGCCTTGCGCATGGCGCGACGGAAGGTGACGCGGTTGGTCAGCTGCTCAGCGATGCCCTGAGCGACGAGCTGGGCGTCCAGCGCGGCGTTCTTGACTTCGAAGATGTTGAGCTGAACCTGCTTGCCGGTCAGCTTCTCGAGCTTGGCGCGAACACGCTCGGCCTCCGCACCGCGACGGCCGATGACGATGCCCGGGCGCGCGGTGTGGATATCCACGCGAACGCGGTCACGAGTACGCTCGATGACGATCTTGGAAACGCCTGCGCGCTCCAGATCCTTGCTCATGGCCTTGCGGATCTGATCGTCCTCGAGGACGAAGTCACGGTAGCGTTCGCCTGCCTTGACGGAATCAGAGAACCACTTGGAACGATGGTTCTCGGTGATGCCCAGACGGTAGCCAAAGGGATTGATCTTCTGACCCATCTTTAGCGGGCTCCTTCCTTGTTGGCGACGATCACGGTGATATGGGAGGTGCGCTTGTTGATACGAGCGGCACGGCCCTGAGCACGAGCGCGGAAACGCTTCATGTTCACGCCCTCATCGACGTAGGTCTCCTTGATGACCAGATCGTTCTCGCGGAACGGCTCGTTGGCCTTGTCGGCCTTGACGCGGGCGTTCGCGATGGCGCTCTCAAGAACCTTGCGCACCGGGACGGCGGCGGCCTGAGGCGCGAACTTCAGGATGGTGATGGCCTCAGTGGCCTTCTTACCGCGGATAAGGTCGACCATACGGCGAGCCTTGCGCGGCGTCACGCGGACGTGACGAGCGATAGCTTTAGCTTCCATGTGTTCTTTCCTTGTCCTTAGCGGCGAGCCTTCTTGTCGTCCTTCACATGACCCTTGAAGGTCTTGGTCGGGGCGAACTCACCGAGCTTGTGGCCAACCATTGCCTCGGTGACGAACACCGGGACATGCTTGCGACCATCATGCACAGCGAAGGTGTGACCAATGAAGTCGGGGGTGATCATCGAACGACGGGACCACGTCTTAATGACGTTCTTAGTGCCCTTCTCGTTCTGCTCATCGACTTTCTTCTGCAAGTGGGCGTCGACGAAGGGGCCCTTCTTGATGCTACGAGTCATCTTCTCGATACTCCCTTACTTGCGGTTCTTACCATTCGGACGACGACGAACAATCATCTTGTTCGAAGCCTTCTTCGGACGACGAGTACGAACCTCACCCTTGCCCCAAGGCGACACCGGCGGCTTACCACCGCGGGTACGACCACCATGCGGATGATCGACCGGGTTCATGGATTCACCACGGGTGACCGGGCGCTTGCCGATCCAACGGGCGCGACCAGCCTTGCCGAGCTGAATGTTGGCGTGATCCTCATTGCCGACCTCACCGATGGTGGCGCGGCAACGGGCATCGACGTTGCGGATTTCGCCGGACGGCATACGCAGCTGGGCGTAGGCGCCATCCTTGGCGACGAGCTGAACGGCGGCACCGGCGGAACGAGCGATCTTCGCGCCGCCCAGCGGGCGGAGCTCGATGGCGTGCACCACGGTACCGGTCGGGATGTTCTTGAGCGGCAGGTTGTTGCCAGGCTTGATATCAGCCTTCTCGCCGGTTTCGATGCGATCGCCCTGCTTGATGCCCTTCGGCGCAACGATGTAGCGCTTCTCGCCGTCTGCATAGTGCAGCAGGGCGATGCGGGCGGAGCGGTTCGGATCGTACTCGATCTCGGCCACGGTTGCGGGCACGCCGTCCTTGTCCCAACGCTTGAAATCGATGAGACGGTACTGGCGCTTGTGACCGCCGCCGCGATGGCGGGAGGTCATACGACCGTAGGAGTTGCGACCGCCGGTCTTGGACAGCTTGCGAACCAGCGACTTCTCAGGCGTGGAACGCGTAAGCTCGGAGAAATCCGAGACGGACGCGTTGCGGCGGCCTGCAGTCGTCGGCTTATAAACGCGGATAGCCATAATGTAGTTCTTCCTTTAACTTTTCTCGGCTAGCCTTCAGTTGCCGAAGATGTCGATGGACTGACCCTCGGCAACGGTCACGATGGCACGCTTCTGATTGACGCGCTGACCGAAACCGGTGCGGGTGCGCTGCTTCTTGCCAGCGCGGTTGAGGGTGTTGACGTTCGTCACCTTCACCTTGAAGATCTGCTCGATGGCCTGCTTGATCTGGACCTTGTTGGCGTCACCAGCCACCACGAAGGTGTACTGGCCACGGTCCGAGTTGGCGTAGCTCTTCTCGGAAACGACGGGCTTGAGAATGACGTCGTGAGCGGGGTTGTGGATAGCTGCCATATTGATCAGGCCTCCTTGGTCTGGGCGGCAGGCTCGGTCTTGGCGGCCACGAACGCCTCAAGGGCGTCCTTGGTGAAGACGACGTCCTGCGCGGTGACCACGTCGTAGGTGTTGAGCTGATCGGCGAAAATCGGGTGAACGGTCGGAATGTTACGAACAGACAGCCATTCATTCACGTTTTCGCGGGAGAGGACGACCGTGGTGAAACGGTTCTCGGTCACAGCCAGGGCTGCAACGGCGGTCTTGGTGGAAGGAGTGTCGGCGATGCCGAAGTCAACCACGTGAAGACGACCGGCATTGGCGCGATCGGAAAGGACGTAGCGCAGAGCCGCGGCCTTCATCTTCTTGGGGGTGCGCTGGGAGTAGTCGCGCGGCACCGGGCCGTGGACAACGCCACCGTGGTACCACTGGGGAGCGCGGATCGAACCCTGGCGGGCGCGACCGGTGCCCTTCTGCTTCCACGGCTTCTTGCCGCCGCCGGAGACCGCGGAGCGGTTCTTCACGGCATGGGTGCCCTGACGAGCAGCGGCGAGCTGGGCAATGACAACCTGGTGGATCAGCGGGACATGAGCGGAAACTTCCTCGGCGGAGAAGCCGAAGAGCTCAGCGGGGGCGTCGACCGTGCCAGCGGCCTTGCCCTGGGCGTCCGTGATGTTAAGAGCGATGTTAGCCATGACTTATCAGGCTCCCTTCACTGCGGTGCGGACGAGAACGATGCTGCCCTTCGGGCCCGGAATGGCACCCTTGATGGCGAGCACGCCATTCTCCGCGTCGGAGGACACAACCTTGAGGTTCTGCACGGTTGCGGTGACGTGGCCCATGCGGCCAGCCATGCGCTTGCCCTTCAGAATGCGGCTCGGGGTGGCGCATGCGCCAACAGAACCGGGACGACGTTCGTTCTTGTGGGAACCATGGGTGCGGCGGTAGGACTTGAAGCCCCAACGCTTGATGGTGCCGGCGAAGCCCTTGCCCTTGGTGGTGCCGGTCACGTCGACCTCGGAACCCTCGGCGAACACCTCAGCGGTGATTTCCTGACCGGGCTCGTAGGTCTCGGCGTCATCGGTGCGCACCTCAACGAGGTGGCGACGCGGCGTGACACCGGCCTTGGCAAAGTGGCCAGCGAGAGGCTTGGTCACCTTGGTGGGATCAATCTGGCCGTAACCAATCTGAACGGCCTTGTAACCGTCGGTCTCCTCGGACTTGACGGCGGTCACGACGTTGGTGGATACCTCCACCAGAGTAACGGGGACGAAGAAGCCGTTCTCGTCCCACACCTGGGACATACCGAGCTTCTTGCCAAGCATAGCCTTGTGGCTACCACGCTGTGAAGTCATAGTGGCTCCTCCTTCCTTACAGCTTGATCTCGATGTTGACATCCGCAGGCAGATCGATGTGCATCAGGGAATCCACGGCCTTGGGGGTCGGGTCCACGATGTCGATGAGGCGCTTGTGAGTGCGCATCTCGAAGTGCTCGCGAGAATCCTTGTACTTATGAGGAGAACGGATAACGCAGAACACGTTCTTCTCGGTCGGCAGCGGAACGGGGCCAACAACAGTTGCGCCCGCGTTCGTCACCGTTTCGACGATCTTCTTCGCCGATTGGTCGATGACCTCGTGGTCATAGGACTTAAGCCTGATGCGGATTTTCTGTCCCGCCATTGCCGTCCGCCCTTTCTAGCGATTCGTTTACTATTACCAACCTGCTTTCTGGGCACCGGCGCGCATGGCCTCCTTTGGACATACGTCCTCTGGCGGTCCACACCACATCAGTGCACGGCTCTGGAGTGAAGCTCCAACCCGCGCTCGCTTTTTTAATTCCAATTTGCGAGCCCAAAACAGGCAACTTGACTATTAAAGCACCGGGGGTGCCCCTGGAATAATCCGGGCGTGTCGCCCTCATGGTTCCGCCAAATTTGGCAGAACTGCGCAATAAGAGCTCATATCTGCCCACTCATTAATCCATTCTGCCAAATTTGACATGGCGGACTTGGCATGGCGGACTTGCCCCGACGCGCGCACAATTATCCACACCACGCCATTCGGCCACAACAACCGCCCCATCCTCCCCGCATGACATCTTACGGATATCGTCATTGCATGAAACGCAACACATCGCTTGAGAATGCCCTGAACCAGGCGCAATACCGCTCCATGTGCCTATGGCCACGTCAACCACAGATGCGTCAGCTCGCTCGACGAAGAGCCGAGGCAAACGAACTGCTCGCCGTGCGGCACAACCTTTTCGCACGTCCACAATACTGGCAGTCACTTGATTATCGCGAACGCATCATGCATATTCTGCGCGCAACGTCAGCGAGGCACCCTTCGTGGATACTTTGCTGGATCAGCGCGGCAGCGGTATGGGGACTGAACGACACCTATCGCATGCATGACAGCGTGCACATAGCCGTAACAACCGCCAACAGCTCCAGAAACCGCAAGCACCTCCGATTTCACTACATCCCCAACCCCGATGCAGTGACACGCAAGGGCATAAGAGTCACAGGACTGCTCCAAACCATATTCGACTGCGCCAGAAGCCTACCCTTCCCCCAAGCGCTGGCGATTTGCGACGCCGCCATGCGACTGTATTCACTGAATGCAGACACACTTATGAACCACGTAATCCAACAGGGGCGGCGCGCAGGCATTGAGCGCGCACGTTTCACGCTATCGCGCGCCAATCCGCTCAGTGAGAGTGGCGGCGAATCAATCTGCCGCGCATGGCTCATACTGTGGGGATACGCACGTCCTCAATTGCAGCAGAGGTTCGTCGATCCAGTTACCGGGCAGGAAAGACGTGTCGATTTTGCTTGGAATCTGGACAATGGACTGATCATCGTTCTGGAATTCGACGGGCGGGAAAAGTATGTCAACGCCGATATGCTCGGCGAACAAAACAGCGTCGACGCCGTGCTCGAGGAAAAACGCCGCGAAAGCAATCTTCAGCTCAGCAACCGAATCATCTTTGTACGTACTTGGTACGACGAAGCGATCCGCCAGCCCCATCTGGTTCAGCGCAAGCTGGATCTTGCGGGAGTGCCGCGGTCGCGTCCTCCGAAGCTACCGCATTCTCCATATACCGACATATAGTTATGCCAAATTTGGCATAACAGCACAGTAGCGGCCCAAATCTTCCGGCTCAGTGACCTGATCCGCCAAATTTGGCAAATTAAGTAGACGCTAGCCCCGGTCGCCTTCAGCATTGGTGATGGCTTCGGAAATATTGTCGTGGGTGAAATCATGGTTGCGGTATTCGGGATTGTCGACCGGCAGATGCTGCACCAGGGTGTCGAACACCTGCGTCCAGATCTCGCCACGATCAAGAACCGCATCAAGCACATGGCCACCAATCGAATGGTCATCCGCCAGAAAGTGCTCATGGAATCCCGCAACCGCAGCCCCATGGAACATCATCGGCGAATAATAGCCGAGCATGACGCCCTTGACATCCTGCCCGAGGAAAATCGCCTGGCGGTCGGCAACCTCCTCAAGTGTGGGATACGGCGCCTGCTGCTTGATCACCGCCCGCGTCTTCATAAAACTGAAGGTGCCACGCACCATCACCGAGAAGAAGGTGTTCTCCCGGCCATTCGCCTCGACGATGCGATCATTCAACGACTCAAGACCGATATCCCTGCGCTCGCACTGATATTGGAACGCGGCGCGATGCATCGTGGCAAACGGCATCGTGAAATCGTCCGGCACCGCCTCCACCTTGCCGGCACGACCGACTCTCCACGCCTTGCCGTCAAGCACAATGATCTCACCGTCGAGACCCTCACCGGTACCAATGCCGGTGTCGCCATGCCGCAGCAGCTCCCCCATCGTCGTGGTGCCCTCCAGCAGACCGGGCACCAACAAGGCGAGCGTGCCGTGCTGATAGAGGACATTGGCCTGATGCTTACGAATGGGTTCAATGGCTTGCGCAACGGGTTTGGACATAATTCGTACTGTACTCCGCCGTCACCAGCAGGAGACCGATGCATACCAGAGACGAAGCGCAGTGGACGCGTGCCGTCAACGCACGCACAACCGTATAAAACCGCAATGCGGCAAAAGAATCATCCGCCGCAGACACTGCACATGCATATACGTATATACGCAACGATCAGTCAGAACACGACGAGGATAGCAACCGCCGACAGAACACTGGCCGCGAATTCGACCATTCCCGTCACCACCGGCTTCAGCCGGGAACCATGCCGCGCGTCAATCAACGGCAGCACGCAGGCGCGAACCAGCAGCAACAGACAGACAATCCACAAAAACCACAGTGCGCACAAAGCCTCATTCGACACCTGCCGCGCATGGAACAGCATCACCGTGCAAACAACCAGCATCATCGCATGCCACAGCACCGAAGCCACGCGATACCGGGGATTGCCGCGCTCACGAATCATGGTTTTGACCACCAGTACCGAGCCAAACTGAAACAACGCGAAAGCCGCGGCAAGATACACCGCCCGCAATTCCATATAAGGCCAGGCATCATCACCCGGGTTGGCGTCATAACCATAGACCAATCCCGACATGGTGCAGGAGGAGATGATCGCAACCACGTTATTCACCAGACTGCGCTCACAGTGACGATACGCGGCTATAAGGCTGGCGCCGAACAACACCAGATACCAAGGCGCCCACATGACAATGCGCCAATGCACTACCAGGAACGGGAGCCCGACCACCGCCAGCACCGCGCCATAGGCCAGCACCGGCGGCAGATAGCGGCGGTTCAGACGCGATGAGACCCAGCGCGCCGACACGTACTGCACGCAATAGCACAAAGCCCATGCCGTCAGCAGCCAGAGAGCGTCCCACGACAAGCCCGCCGCGACCATTCCCGCCAGCGGAGGGAGGAGGGCCATCACCCATGCGCCCGGCTGATCAGGCACCCACGCTTTGCTCCCGAGTTTGCGAGGCGACTTCGGACTGCTGAAACCTGTCGGACGCATTTCGTTCATGACCTCAACGATAGATGATGCACGGCAATACGTGAAGACCCGGATACGGACGAATCCGCATCCGGGCCCATGCCGAGACGGTTGGGAGTACTACCTCATGCGGCTCAACGCTGCGAGGCCTCTTCAGTGGCGGCCAGCCCCTCGCGCTCGACGCGGATCCTGTGGCCCTCCTCCTGGGGAACGCCATAGTAGGCAGCGACCGCGATGTCCTTCATGTCGTTGATCATCGGGACGCGCGGATTGGCGGGCGTGCACTGGTCCTCGTAGGCGCGCATGCCGATCTGGTCGAGCACGCCCCAGAAGTAGTCCTCGTCCACGCCGCAATCCCGGAAGGATTTGTTCATGCCGAGCTTGTTGTCGCGGTAGTCCTCGATGGCGCGTGCCAGGTTCTCGACGCCTTCGGCCGGAGTGGCGCCCGGATCGACACCGATGTTGCGGGCGATGTCCTGATAGCGCTGCGGGGCGACGTACTTGTTGTACTTCGGCCAGCTGGTGGGCTCCTCGGGAACGGAACCGTTGTAGCGAATCACATACGGCAGCAGGATCGAATTGGTGCGACCGTGGGCGATGTGACACAGGGCGCCGATGGTGTGGGCCATGCCGTGGCACATGCCGAGGAACGCGGACCCGAAGGCCATGCCCGCCATCGTGGCGGCGTTGTGCATCTTCTCCTGCGCGTCGGTTTTGGCCAGTCCCGGCTCGCCGTTGACGGACTCCGCGAGGTTGTCCCAGATCAGCTTGGCGGCGTGCAGAGCCATGCCGTCGGTGAAGTCGTTCGCATACACGGACACATACGCCTCGATCGAGTGGGTCAGGGCGTCGAAACCGGCGTCGGACGCGAGCTTGCGCGGCTGCGTACGGGCCAGCACCGGATCGACGATCGCCACGGACGGAGTCAGGGCGTAATCGGTGATCGGGTACTTGTAGCCGGTTTTGTGATCGGTGATCACGGCGAAGGGCGTGACCTCGGAACCGGTGCCGGAGGAGGTGGGCACGCACACCAGCTTCGCCTTCTTGCCCAGCGGCGGGATGCGGAACGCGCGCTTGCGGATGTCGAAGAACTTCTCGCGCACATCGGAGAAGGAGATCTCCGGGTGCTCATAGAGCAGCCACATGATCTTGGCCGCATCCATCGGGGAGCCGCCGCCTACTGCGATGATGGTATCGGGCTCGAATTCGTCGCGCATCATGGCGGCGCCCTTCTCGACGGTTTCGACCGAAGGCTCCGGCTCGACATAGTCGATGATGCGGAAGGTGACGCGGTTCGGACGGGCCCGTAGCTGATCGATCACCTTGTCGATGACGCCAAGCTGCTCCATCACCTTGTCGCACACGATGACGGCCCTCTCGACGTTGTACATGTCGCGCAGGTACTTGATGGCGTTCGGCTCGAAATACGTCTTGGCGGGGATCTTGAACCACTGCATGTTGTTGTTCCTCCGAGCGATGCGCTTGATGTTGATCAGATTGACGGCCTGCACGTTGCCGGACACCGAGTTGCCGCCGTAGGAGCCGCAGCCAAGGGTCAGCGACGGGGCGATGGCGTTGTAGATGTCGCCGATGCCGCCGAGCGAGGAGGGCTGGTTCCAGATGATGCGGCAGGCGTGCATGCGCAAGCCGTATTCGCGCACCAGATCCTGGTTGTTGGTGTGGATGGCGGCGGTGTGGCCGGCGCCGAGCTTGAGCATGGCCTCGCACATCTCGAAGGCCTGCTCCTTGGTGTCGGCCTTGAGGATCGCCTGCACCGGAGCGAGCTTCTCGTGGGTCAGAGGCTCGTCGTCGGAGACCTCCTTGCATTCGGCGATCAGGATCGTCGCGTCCTCCGGCACGGAGAAGCCCGCCGCCTTGGCCAGGAACTGCGGCGACTTGCCCGGCACCACGGAGTTCAGCGCCGGCTTCTGCCCGGAGCCGGCGGTGCAGCCGAACATGTACTGCTCGAGCTTGGCCTTCTCCTCGCCCTCGACGAAATATGCCTTGCGGCGCTTCAACTCGGCGACCAGCGGCGCATACACGTCCTTGTGGGCGATGATGGCCTGCTCGGTGGCGCAGATCATGCCGTAGTCGAAGTGCTTGGACAGCACCAGATCATTCGCGGCGCGCACCACGTCCACATCGCGGTCCACGTAGGCGGGCGCATTGCCGGCACCCACGCCCAGGGCGGGCTTGCCGGAGGAGTATGCAGCCTTGACCATGCCGGGGCCGCCGGTCGCGAGAATCGTGGCCACGCCCGGATGCTTCATCAGCGCGCCGGTGGCCTCGATCGAGGGATGTTCGATCCACTGGATGCAGTTTTCGGGGGCACCGGCCTCGACGGCCGCGTCGCGAACGATCTTCGCGGCCGCGACGGAGGACTTCTGCGCGCCCGGATGGAAGCCGAACACGATGGGGCAGCGGGTCTTCAGCGCCAGCAGCGACTTGAAGATCGCGGTGGATGTCGGATTCGTCACCGGGGTGACGCCGGCCACCACGCCGACGGGTTCGGCGACCTCGTCGATGCCCATGACATCATCCTCGCGAATGATGCCGACGGTGCGCTGGCCGGCCATGTAGTGGGTGACGTGCTCGCACGCGAAGATGTTCTTGGTGGCCTTGTCCTCCACCAGACCGCGACCGGTCTCCTCAACCGCCATCTTCGCCAACACCAGATGCTTGTTCAGGGCCGCGACGGATGCCTTGGCCACAATATGATCGATTTGCCGCTGATCAAAACCCTCGAATTCGTCAAGCGCGGCCTGCGCCTTGCGGACCAGCGCGTCTACCTCGGCCTCGGCCGCGGCACGCTTCTCCTCCGCGGTGGGCTTGACCTCGTCGACCTTCTTCTTTGCTTCTGCCACTTGGATTCCTCCTCGAGTGCTTGGGGTTGATGCAAAGTGCGTATTGCTTCCTTGCCACAATGGATTTGTGAGCTACCTCACAATGTATCGAAACTTCACAAGTTTTGTCGATATTTGTCGTGTCGAGCATTTTTTGTTAGATTCTGATCGTTTTTTGATTGAATTACGTTAGCTTTCTTCTAAATTCGACAACAATTACCCCTCTTTGGTTCATTTTGTTCACTTCCACAGTGAAGTTGACAAGCCCGCATTGGCATTATTTGAATTACTTTTGTAAAAGTAACATACTTATCAGTGCGGCGGCGCGAAAGTTTTATAATCCTTGTTTATAAAACCGCTCCCCCACCGAAAACCATTCCCCGCCACCAAATCCGCGCGCGCAAGCACAACCGGGACGCAACCGGCCACACACGCAGCGCACACTCAACGACGCGCAACGCCCTCACGCGAATCCCCGCACGGAAATTCCCGCCACCGCGAACCGCACAGCGAATCCGCAGCGCCCCAAGGAAGGAAGCCAATGAAGACCCCATCCGCCGCCCTGAAAGCAACGAACCGCCATGCCATCATGGCATACATCTACCGGCATCACAACGTAACCAAACAAACGCTCGAGCGCGAACTGGGACTGAGCCTGCCCACCATCACCGCCAATCTCCACGCACTGGAAGCCGAAGGTTTGATCGGCAGGGGCACACCCATGGAATCCACCGGCGGACGCAAGGCGCAAACCTACGAACTACAGCCCACGGCGCGCGTGGCCATCGGCGTGGCCGCACGACGAGGCGGCATCACCATGACGGCCGTCGACCTGCGTGGAACGACGGTGAAACGCCAGACCAAAGCGCTCCCCTACCGCGACAACGACACCTATTACAGCCGGCTCGAGGTGATGGTCACCGAATTCGCCGACACCGTGGCGAGGCAACACGGCAGCCACATACTGGGAGCGGCCTTTTCCGTTCGAGGCATCGTGTCGGCCGACGGCTCGCGCATCCTCTTCGGGCGGGACGCGGGCAGCACCGCCGGCCTGACACTGGATCGACTCAGTCAGGGGATTCATATGCCAATGGCCATGATCCACGACACCGACGCCTCGGCAATGGCGGAACTGTGGTTCAACCCGCCGATCACCGATGCGGTATGCGTGTATCTGGAACGCAGGCCAGGCGGCGCCGTCATCATCGACGGGCAGCTCCACCAGGGCCCGAATCGCCGCAGCGGCATGATCGAGCACATGACGATCGTTCCCGGAGGAGAACAGTGCTACTGCGGCCAGCGCGGATGCATGGCCACGGTCTGCTCGCCGGAAACGCTGATGGAAGACGGTGAAAGCCTGCCGGGCTTCTTCTCGGTGCTCGAACAGGGCGAACGCGAACATCGCAAACGCTTCAACCGGTGGATGGATTATGTGGCGCAGGCAGTGGCGAATATCCGCTCGGTGCTTGCCTGCGACATCATCATCGGCGGCGAGGCCGCGCAATATCTCGACGACCACGATATCGCGGATCTGAAGCAACGCGTGGAGGCGCTGAGCCCCTTCCCCTCCACGGACTTTTCACTGCGCAAAAGCCGCTGCCTCGACGATCAGCACATCATCGGCGCCGCACTCAGTCTCGTCCACCGTCACGTCGATGGAATATGCGGTTGGACAAACCGCATATCTACAATGGAGCCATGAAGAACCTATCGCTGCATCGGTATGCCACCCGACCCGGATTCTACTTCACCGAAGACGGCGGAGCAGATGCGATAGTGCGTTCCGAAACCGCCGAACAAGTCTGGCTGTCCATCATAGAACCGCTGGACCAGCCAAGCGCCTTCTTCTCACAGGCGATCCGGCTGTTCACCGACTCACCCGTGCCGTTCCCTGAGCAAATCCACATGTATCCGGTATGCACGCGCATTGTCGAATCGCTGCACTGCCGTGAAACCCTCTTCAAAATGGAAGGCCCCAACTACGGTTTGTGGTACGTCCACATTCCCAAGGCGTGGAGCGGCATGAAATACGGCTACCGCGTGGATGGGCAATGGGACCCGAAACACGGCGTGCGCTTCAACCCGTATAAAATCCTGCTCGACCCGTATGGCAAAGGGGTGGACGGGCGCATGGAGCTTACCGGCGCGGCCTTCTCATACGACTGCACCGTCATCGACGACGAAGTGCACGGCAATGCGTTCGGAACGATGAGCACCATCGATTCGCTGGGCCACACGCCGCTTTCAGTCGCCATTGACGACCGCGACGTCACCAAGCACGACGCCGACCCCACGCATCCGCATATCCCATGGAGCAAAACGGTGATCTACGAGCTGCATGTCAGGGGCTTCACCAAATGCGCCCCGTGGCTGCCCGAGGAGCTCCGCGGCACATACGCCGGGCTCGCGCACCCGACCACCCTCGCCTACCTGCAGAGCCTGGGCGTCACGTCCATCGAACTGATGCCCATCATGGCCAAACAGGACGAGATCTTCCTCAAATCCCGCGGGAAGACCAACTACTGGGGCTACAACACGCTCAGCTATTTCTCCCCCGAACCGTCCTATGCGACCAGAGTCGCGCAGGAGGCCGGCCCCGAAGCGGTGAGGCGCGAGGTCATCGACATGGTCAGATCCCTGCACGCCGCAGGCTTCGAAGTGATTATGGACGTGGTCTACAACCATACCTGCGAAGGCGGCATGGGCGGCCCGACGGTATGCTGGCGCGGGCTCGACAACATCTCGTACTACCGGCGCGACAAGAACAACATCGGCAAGATGATCGATACAACGGGCTGCGGCAATACCCTCGACTTCGCCAACACCCACGTAGTGACCTTCGCCGTCGATTCGCTGCGCTACTGGGCCAAGCGCATCGGCGTCGACGGCTTCAGATTCGATCTGGCCGTCAGCCTGGGACGGCTGGAGGGAGATTTCACCCGGCACCACCCATTTCTCTACGCCCTGCGCAGCGATCTGATCCTCGGGAACCTCAAACTCATCATGGAACCGTGGGATCTGGGCGACCAGGGCTGGCGCACCGGACAATTCGGACTGCCCTTCGCCGAATGGAACGACTTCTTCCGCGACACCACCCGTAAATTCTGGCTGGTCAACGCAGCCAACGCCGCACACGGCACCACATCCGACAAGGTGGGCATGCAGGAGATGGCGACCCGACTCTGCGGTTCGGCGGATCTATACGCCACCGAACCGGGACGCGGAGCCGCCGCATCAGTCAACTACATCGCCTCGCACGACGGCTTCACCCTGCAGGATCTGACCGAGTACAACACCAAGCACAACGAGGCCAACGGCGAGCACAACCAGGACGGCTCCGCGAGCAATAACTCGTACAACTTCGGCGTCGAGGGCCCCTCGGACGACATGACCATCCAGACCCTGCGCGAACGCGCCGGTATGAATCTGCTCGGCACCCTGCTGCTTGGACTGGGCACGCCGATGCTGCTGGCGGGCGACGAGTTCGGCCACACGCAGCACGGCAACAACAACGCCTATTGCCAGGACAACGAACTGACATGGCTGCCCTGGGAATGGATGCACCAGCCGCGCACGTCACAGGAGCAAAAGCGCTTCGAAATGGTCTCCAAACTGATATCGCTCCGCAAATCGCTCGATCTGTTCCACCAAGAGGGCTTTTTCACCCGACTCACGCAAATCGGTCTGCTCAAGCAGTCCAGCCGCGTCCAATGGTTCCTGCCGGATGGCACCACCCCGCTGGAACACGACTGGTTCAACGCGAATATCCGCTCCTTCACCATGCGGCTGCTGTCCAACAGTTCGTGCGATGTGCTGATCGTGATCAACGGCAACGACATGGATATGCAATACCGCATGCCAAGCGACTGCATCTGGATGCCGCAATGGTGCTCGACCGAGATCATTGGCGTCGCGCCAGGGCACGGCGAACACGTCGAGCGAATCGACGATACGGACGCCGCCCCGGTATGGATCAGCGCCATTCCAGACAGCAGCGGGACCGCCCATGCCGCCGACAAGACGCCAGCCGACGGGCAGCCCGCAGACAACATATGGACCATTCCGGCACAATCGATTTCACTGTTCAGGCAGAACAGTTACTGAACCATCGTGGTCGGGGACAGGCATCGTTGCCTCATATCCGACCGAAGCCGGGCACGGTGCAAAGCCGCAGAAAAACGCGGAAACCCCGCCGCTCTTGGAGAAGCGGCGGGGTTTCCCGGCGGCAGTAAAGCCAAACGACATTAACGCTTGGAGAACTGCGGCGCACGACGAGCCTTGTGCAGGCCGGCCTTCTTGCGCTCCACGACGCGGGCATCGCGGGTCAGCATGCCGGCCTTCTTCAGGGCGGCACGGTTGGCATCGCGATCGATGGCGTTCAGAGCACGGGCCACGCCAAGACGGATGGCGCCGGCCTGACCGGTCACGCCACCACCATCGACGAGGACGACCACATCGAACTTGCCCTCAAGCTTGAGCAGCACGATCGGGGAATTCACCTCACGCTGGTGCAGACGGGACGGGAAGTACTCCTCCAGGGAACGACCATTGATGGTCCACTTGCCAGTGCCCGGAATCAGGCGAACGCGAGCGACGGCTTCCTTGCGACGGCCGGTGCCATAGCCCGGCTCGATCGCGGAAGTGCCGGTGCCAGCGCCGGCGTTGGTTTCGGTGGTGTAGCTGGTGAGCTCCTCTTCGGTCTCGAGAACCGCGGAGTCGTTGGTGTTGTCAGCCATGATGTCTTATCTCCCTTCGGTTCTCACTTAGCCTGCTGCGAGACCTGAGCGATCTCGAAGACCTGCGGCTTCTGGGCGGTGTGCGGATGCTCCTCGCCTGCGAACACGCGCAGACGGTCGAGCTGCACCTTGGCCAGACGATTCTTGGGCAGCATGCCCTTGACGGCGTTGGTGATGATGCGCTCGGGATTGTTCTGCAGCAGCTCGGCATACGAGTCGCGACGCAGACCACCCGGACGGCCAGAGTGCTGGTAGAGCTCCTTGCCCATCTTGTCGCCGGTCAGAGCAATCTTGGACGCGTTGATAACGATCACATAATTGCCGGAATCAGCGTGGGGGGCGAAGGTCGGCTTGTTCTTGCCGCGCAGCAGCGTGGCAACCTGAGCGGCCAGGCGGCCAAGCACCACGTCGGTGGCGTCGACGATATACCAGTCATGAGTCAGATCAGCTGGCTTCGGAGTGAAAGTCTTCACTGTTGTACCTTTTCTTGTCCATTGTGTTCCGGGTTCGTCGCCGCCCGACGTGCGTTTGGTCAGAACGCGCAATCCGGAAAGGTCCGAACCTCTTTATCCGTGGGCTCCCTGAAAGTCCTCGATGGCGAGTGGGAAAGCGCTTTGGAAGGACCCCTTAGGGAAACACAACAATCCTCTACTATATCGCCAGACTTGACATTAGGCAACACAGCATGGTCAGGCGTTGAGGATGCGCGCGAGATCCTGCACATCCGCACGCTCGAACAGATCGTCGGCATATACGGGACGCCCCTCGCCGTCGGCCAGCGGCACACGCCAGTTGGGATACTCGTTATCGGTTCCCGGCTGATTCTGCGTACGGGTCTCCCCCACGCCGTCGACGATGGCCGCGGCCAGCAGCTTGCACGGCGACGCGGTGAGCGCACGATACATGCCACGGACGATATCGCCGACATGCCCGGGGACGTCGCCGGCCCAATCGCTGGGAATGAACCCGCCGTTGACCAGCATGCGCAGCATGGCCTTCTGCTCGCGTTCGGCATCCTCCTGGAACCGTTCAACCGGACCGTCCAGCAGATGCAACGCGGCGCGCACCTTGACGTGCTCATAGTTGAGATAGCCGGCGCATGGCGGCATATCATGCACATCCACCGAGGCCAGCGCCATCTCCCGCCATTGGCGGGGATCCCGGAACGTCCCGTTGAACTGCTCGAACCACTCCACCGCGCAGCCCAGCACGCCATGGTCGGACAGGGACGACGCCACATAATCGGGCACCACGCCCAAGTCCTCGCCCACGAGCACGCCGCCCGCCCGCGTGGCCTCAATCGCCAGGATCGCCAGCATCACAGCGGAATCGTACATCACATACGTACCGTCCTTGGCGCTCCTGCCCGCGGGAATCCACCACAGACGGAACAAGCCGAGTATATGGTCGATGCGCACGGCGCCGGCATGGGCGAACATGCCATGCACCATGTCGCGATACGCCTCATATCCGGTCCGCTGCAAGGTAATCGGATTAAGCGGGGGCTGACTCCAGTTCTGCCCCTGCTGGTTGAACATATCCGGAGGGGCGCCCACGGTCGCGCCCTTGGCGTACTGCTCGGGATTCCACCACACGTCAGCGCCCAACGGATGCGAACCGACCGCCATATCGGCCATGATGCCGATGGCCATGCCCTCCTCGCGGGCGGTGCGCTGAGCCGTCCCGAACTGTTCGGTGGCGACCCATTCCATCCAGCGGTAGAACTCAAGCGTGTCCGGATATCGGTTGCACAGATCCACGACCGGCTGCGAATCACGGGTGCAGGTCGAGATCCACGAGGACGGTTCCGACGTCGGCGCGCCCCATTTGTCATAGGCCAGGCACCAGGTGGCGTATGCCTCGAGATTTTCCCCGGCGGACTGCTTGTAGGCGTCGAAAGCCGCCTGCCGCTCCGGGGAACGCCCGACTTTGAAAATGATCCACAGCGCCTGCATCTTCGCGGCCCACATGGCGTCGCGGTCGATATGGTCGGTATCGTCGTTCAACGAACGCACCGAATCATGCAAACGGTCCACCTTCGCGCGGGATTCCTCTCCCAACAGCCCGTACTCTTCAATCGCTTCGGGCCGAACGTAGGTGAAGTTCAGCAGATTCCGCGAAACCGGCAGATACGGAGACGGCGTCAGCGGAGTGACCGGCTCGGCGGCATGCACCGGATTGATCAGCATAAAATCGGCGCCGGTCCCGCCCTTGGCGCTTGCCAGCATGGATTTCAGATCGACGAAGTCGCCCACGCCCCACGAATCATGCGAGCGAATCGAATACAGCTGGGCCATCCATCCCCACAGGCGGCGATCGTTCATGACGCCGGGCAATTCAATGCGCCGCGGCGCGCTGATCAAGGTGGCGTCTTCGGTGCGATCCCCCACACGGACATGAAGCGTGTGATATCCGATCGGCAGATCCGCGGGAATCACAATGGCCGACGTGGTGACGAAGGAACCGTCCAACCAGTACGCGATCGACCCGTCACCGCGATCCGGCGCCAGCTCGCCCTGATATTCATTGCCATCCTCCAGCGTGATGGAGGCGGATGGGATGTCGAACACACCGGCATGCACCAGCACCTTGGATTCGGAACCCTCGATATGCAGCACTGTAGGCGCGATCAGACGACGGTGCTCATCGTCAAGCAGCGTCTTCAGGGAAGCCCCGATCGACATCTCGTTGGATGCGTCAATGCCCAGCGATCTGAGCACAGCCACGAGCACATCGTCATCGATCTCATGGTAATCGCCGCTCATGCCCACATAGGACGTCGACACCCCGACTGCCTTGGCGAGGCGGATAAGCGGGCGTGCAAGGCGTTCCCGCGATTCTTGATACTCGGTCATACTGCCAGTCTAGCCCCGGCGACGTGAATCCACAGCGTGTCACACCGGTTATTTTCCGGCCTGCCTCGCCACCTCCGACTGCGGGTCGCCAGCCAGACGACCTTTGGTCTCCGGCGAGCAATTCGGATTGACGGCCACGGCGCGACGGACCATCGAGGCGAGCACCACCGGGGCGTCCGGCTCAAGTTCCACGCCGAGCTTGCCGAGAAAGTCAAGGGTCCGCGCATCCACATCGGGATTCTGGGCGCCTTCCAATCTCATTTTCCACGATGTGCGGGGATTCATCAGCGCGGCGTCGCGCACCTCGGGATCCGGATCCTTCGTCAGATTGCCGACCAGCCAGTTCTTGTCGGCGGTATTGCCCGCCACGGCCCTGCGCACCGTGGGTTCCGGGTCACCGGACAGCTTCACCAAAATGTTCGGGAACGGCATCGTCTCACCGAGAAAGATGCGATCGGCCACCGGCGTGTGAGGATTGCCCGCCACGGCTTCCAGCAAAGCGGTGGCACGCGAAAAAGCCGCCTGATCGGAGCGATCCGGCAATGGAGTGCGCGCAAAACGGCTCAATTCGTCGGGGTTCTCGCAATGACGCAAATGCTCGTAGGCTACGGTCAGCGGCTCAAAATCCTCCGCCGCCTGACCGGATTGGCCGGCCTGTTCAGCCTGACCGGTCTGATTCGTCGTCTGTTCGCTGCTCGCTGCGGTATCTTCCGCCATGCCTTCCAGCCTCCCTATTGATGTGATTGTTGCCATCGCCATTCGATCATGATCATCATGACAATGCAACCGGTCGATTCACCATGTCCAGTCGCTGCGGCGCAACCGAGGCGTTGAACGTCTCGCGCACTGTCGTCTCAAAGCGATCAGCGCCGGCCTGGGGCACCAGGGCCACCATCGAGACGCGATCGGTATATGACTCATCGCTCTGCATGCCGTCGACGGCGGCGAGAATCTGCTGCAAGCCTCCAAGCTGCGCATAATCGAGCGTAACCGCATATCGCACACAGGGCTCGATGCGCGCCAAGCGGCCCGCCCGCACGGCCATCGAGGCGGCTGAGGAATACGCGCGCACCAAACCGCCCGCGCCCAACAGAATCCCGCCGAAATACCGGGTCACGGCAATCGCCGTATCGGTAAGGCCGCCTTGGCGCAGTACGTCGAGGATCGGCTTGCCTGCGGTGCCGGACGGCTCGCCGTCGTCGCTCATGCGTTCGGAGAGGCGACCACCCGCGCCACCGCATACCGCGGCGTACGCCACATGCCGAGCCTTGGGGTGGTGTTCGCGGATCGAGGAAACAAATTCAAGCGCCTCCTCAAGCGAATCGACATGACAGGCGTCGCCGATGAATTCGGATTTCTTCTCCACCAGCGCGTCGTGCGCCGGCGAGGCGGCGGGATCCAGCAGTGTGAGCATCAGCGCACCACATGAATCGGGGAACCGGCGAAGAAGGCGCGGATGGTGTCGACGTTCTGTCTGGCCACATTGTCAAGCGCCTGCGTGGTGCGCCATGCGGTATGCGGCGTGGCCACCACATGTTCCAGCCGCAGTACCGGATCGTCCGGGTCAAGCGGCTCATGATCGAATACGTCCACGCCGGCCTCGATATCACCGCGACGCATACGCCGCTCGAACGCCCCGGGGGCGATCAGTTCCGCACGCGCGGTGTTAAGCAGAATCGAGCCGGGATGCAACAGATCGAGTTCATGTGAACCGATCATGCCACGTGTGGCCTCATTCAACGCCAGATGCAGGCTGACCACATCGCTGGACGCGAACAGATCGTCCAGTGCAGACACGGCTGTGGCCTGATAGCGATCAAGCACTTCAGACCGTGGATGCCGGCACCACACCTGCACCCGCATGCCCAGCCCCCGGGCGATGCGGGCCACCGCCTGTGCGACACCGCCAAACCCCACCAATCCCAGCGTCAGACCGTTGAGCTCCAATTGCCCGCTTGAGCAGAACCATTCGCCACGGTGCAGATCCCGATTCTGCGAACCGACGCGGCGGGCAATCTCAAACAGCAACGCAATGGTATGCTCAGCCACCGCGGCGTCACCATAGCGAACCGCATTGCACAGGGTGACGCCCAATTCATCGGCGAGCGCCACATTCACGAAGTTGGCGATGCCGGTACCGCAAAACACCAGACATTCCAAGCCATTGCCGACGGCCCGGCGCAATACGTCATCGCTGATATGGAAGCCCGCGACGATCACCAGACGAGCCCCTCCGATACGACGCAGGAACTCCTCGCCATCGGTGATCGAATCATCATACATACGCACCCGGCACACGTCATGCAACTGCGGCAGATGGTCCCGATAGGCGGGCAGCAGAGCCGGCACGCAGCTCGGCAGCGTCACCAGCGGCAGCTCGGTGCCATCAGCAGGCAGATCAACGAATGTCATATGGTTCCTCCTGATTCGATTACGTCCTACTCTTGGGTAATTTTCCACTCACGCACGACGTTGGGGTCGGGATTGTTGCGGTACAGTACGCTGCGAATGCGTTCATGGATGCGCGCATCTTCAGATTCGCTCCAGCACACGCCATCGGGATGGTCCTCGGCCATTGGGCACCACGTGTACGTTCCCTGACGTTCGGATGCGGTGGGAAGCCAATCGATGCGCGAAACGCGCCACGAGTCAGCCTGCCCCGACTTACCCGCGAACTGCACGCGCATGGTCACGCCCTCGTTGTTGGATTCGTGGCCCTTGATACTGGTGGTGACGGTGACCGCATTGCCCAACCCGTAGATGATCCATGTGCCGTTGTAATACTCGATCGGCTGGGCGGAGTGGCTGCCCGTGCCGAAGATTAGGTCGAAGGCACCGGTATCGGCGAGCGCATGCGCTTCGGATATCTGCCAGGGGTCGGCGTAATCGACGTATTCGACGATGGAATGCAGTGTAATGGCCACCACATCGGCGCCTTCGCTGCGCGCCGTCTGCGCTTTGGCGACCGCGCGATCGATATCGGACTGATGATGGGGGCTCTCCACGCCGCGCAATTGGTCAACCATCCAATCGGGGTCGGCGGTGTAGCCGTTCAATGACGATGTACCAGCGATCACGGAAATCTTGCCACCGCCCGTGGGTGAGTCGATCACCATCGGCTTCATCGACGAGGCCTCATCGGTGTAGGCACCGGTATGGAGGATGCCGGCCTCGTCCAGCATGCCGGTGAGTCGGGCGATGCCTTGGGCACCCTGATCCCATGAATGATTGGTGGCGGTGGTGCAGGCGGTATAGCCGACATTGGCCGCGGCATCAACCACCTCGGGGGGAATATTGAATACAGGATATGCACTGTACGGACCGCCGCGTTTGGCCACCGGCGTCTCGAAATTGCAAACCGACACGTCAGATGCGGCGATATAGCGCTTCATGGGCTCGAACAGCGGATCGAAGTCGAAGGCCGTACCGTCGGTGGCAGAGGTGTTCGGCCCGGCGAAGTTGTTCCACAGTCGCTCATGGAACAGCAGATCGCCGTTGATGAGCATGGCGATGCAATCGACGTCCGGGCAGGCGGGGGAGTTGCCATGATGCGTGGGCACCGGATCGGGCACGGCGTCACCGCGAACGAGCTCGGCGCTCTGTGCAACCTCACCGGAAGCCACCATGCGGGTTGAGCGCCGTGAAGACAGATATGCCCATGCACCGGCTGATACCACGGTAATGGCGAGCACCAGCGCAATGATGATCGAGGCGACGAACCAATGCGACACCGTATGATACCCGTGTCTGGCGTGTTTGCCGAACCCAACCATATCTTTGCCCTTTTCTCCAACAGACAGACCTATGCCGTAATGACTTGAGCATATCGAACAACTGCTACGACCGAATACAATACCGGCTACGACACTCGTCAGAGCGTCTTACGGCAGCATTGTTAGCGCTCTCTTTGTCAACCGGCGAGCCCACCCATAAAATTGCCTACGGACGGTCGGACAACGACGTACCCTCCGTCCTCTTTATTCATCGGCAAAGGGACGATTCACCAACGCATCGCGACATATCGAATGCGCGGCAGGGGCCGGCGACAAGGTGCCGGACTCGTTAGGGACCGAGAAATCGCCAACACTTCTCGATAACGCCCGTTGGTTTGCGCACTTTGGGCTTCGGGTTCTGACGAAAAGGGACATGGCCCGTTCTTGGTACGATTTTCAGTCGCCAAACAATAAAAACCGCGAACAAAAAGAGACCGGGAGCAGACCCGCGGAAATCATGCAGTTCGATCAGGCCATGTTCGAGTCCAGGCCCGACCGGATGGTGCGCGAGAAGGTCGAGCAGATCGTCAACCGGATGCTTGACGCGGAGGCCGACGAGATCGCCAGCGCCTCGCGCTACGAGCGAACCGGCGGACGCAAGGCGTACCGCGCCGGCCACTACGGCCGGCGGGTCACCGCGAAGGCCGGCGGCCAACCAAAGTGCGCATACTTTCGGGCACTACCGGGCCGCAATGCGCTGAAACAGCCGAAAAGCCCTGCCTTGTCTCAAGTGGTTTTGGGCATAGAAAAACCCACCGTAAGCTAGCAGAGTACGGCGGGTGTATGGCGGAGTGAGAGGGATTCGAACCCTCGAACCGCTAACGCAGTTAACACCTTAGCAGGGTGCCCCTTTCGGCCACTCAGGCATCACTCCAGCTGTGAACTTTCAATACAAGAAAGCACAACAGAGACTTATTGTACCAGTTCCCCGGACTTCGAATCGCCGGAAAAGGTGATAATCACGGCGACAATCACCAACAGAATACCCAGCACATCCCAAATCGTTGGAATTTCACCGAAAACCAGGGCGACAACGGCGGCCATGGCAGGATTGACGGACTGCATCACGGAGAACGCGCCGGATGTGGTCCGCCGCATCACGATCTGATCGGTGACATAGGGAATGAAGGAGCCGCACAACGAAACCACCAGTAGCACGCCCAGCAGCAGCCACATCCCGTGAGCACCCGCGGCCCATGTCGCCCCGGTCTTCGGATGCACGGTATGGCGCACCGCCGGCACAGCCAGCACCAGCGACTGCGCCGCCCAGCCGGCCAGCATGCTCACACTCAGGTTGTCGAGGGGGTTGCCGCCGGACGCGACTTTGCGCCCGAGCACGATATACACGCCCCACATGGAACCGCCCACCAGAATGGCGATCAATCCGACCAGAAACGTGCCGCCCGTCGGCTGGACCAGCGACATACCCGCCAACAGCACCATGCCGGAAGCCGCCACCGCTATGCCGACGCGCTCCCGCCACGACTTGCCGGTCAGCACCGCCACGGACAACGGCCCGATGAATTCGATGGCGGTGGCCACACCCACATTGATATTGCCGATGGCCACGTAATACATCGTGTTCATCATCGTGAGCGACAGGCCGCAGCCGACGACAACCAGCCACCCCCTGACGGTACCGGGCAGATGCGAGCGGACCGAGGCGCGCCAGGGACGACGCCACGCCAGCAGCATCAGTGTGCAGAACCCCACGCGATACCACACCGCATACAGGGGATCCAACTGGGTGAAGGCCTGCTTGGCCACCAACGTCGCCGTATACATGACCAGGGCTTCGAACAGCACGATCACGAACACCGGCAGACGATTCATCACAGCGAGCACAGCTTGTTTCACAAGCCTCTAGGCTACCACCGTCGATCCATGCAACCCCGGCGACGCAGGCGCCGGAACACATCAACCCGCCGCTTTCTTGTTCGCCGGCATTCCGGCATCCTCCATACGCCTACCATGGATGTATGAGCACCGCACCAAGGCTGAAGGCCGCCAAACGCGATTGGGGGCACGACGAAACCGGATGCACCGTGCTGCATATCGACATGGACGCCTTCTACGCCTCGCTCGAGGTCGCGCGGCATCCGCAGCTCGCGGGCAAACCGGTGATCATCGGCACTGGGCCGCGCTCGGTGGTGTCGGCGGCAAGCTACGAGGCGCGACGATACGGCATCAACTCCGCCATGCCCTCGGCGCGGGCGAGGCAATTATGCCCCGACGGCATATTTCTGCCGGTCGACATGCGCTACTACCGCGCACAGTCGCATCGCATCTTCACCGAAGTGTTCGAACAGATAACCGATCGCATCGAACAGGTGTCGGTGGACGAGGGGTATATGGACGTCTCCGCGGCTCTGACCCAGTGGGAACACCCCAGCCGCATCGGCGCATGGATCCGCCAGGAGGTGGCTCGACGCTTCCACGTAACCTGTTCGGTGGGCATCGCCGGCAACAAACTCGTGGCGAAAATGGCATCCACAAACGCCAAACCCGACGGCATGCTGCTGATTCCGCTGGCAAGGCACGCCGAATTCGTACAGATGATGCCTTTGCGGGGCATTCCCGGCATCGGCCCGTCACTGGAGCGAAAACTCAATGCATGGGGCGTGACATCGGCGGCCGATCTGGCGCGCATGGACGAGCCCTCGCTCGCCCGGGCCACCGGATCCGCGCTGGCCGCACATGGATTATGGCAGGCCGCGCGAGGAATCGACGAGCGAACCGTCACCCCGTACACGCCGGCAAAATCCATAGGGGCGGAGCGCACCTTGCGTCACGACACCAGCTCGTGGCGCACCATCAGCAACCTGCTGCGATGGGCCGCCGACGACGTGGCGAGCACGCTGCGGCAGCGGGGACTCCTGGCGCGAACCGTCACCGTGAAGCTGCGGTTTGCGGATTTGAGCTACCAAACAAGATCCCGCACGCTTGGCCAACCGGTGGACACGGCGAGCGCCATACTGCCCGAGGCGCTGACGCTGCTCTCGGACATGCTGGGAATGAATCACAGGCCCGCATTCAACGACGACCGCACCGAATTGCCAAAACTCATTCGTCTGGCCGGCATCAGCATGAGCGGTTTGAGCAACGTGGGCGACACGGTGGTCCAGCCCTCGCTCATCGATTTGCTTGACGAAGCCGACGCAGCCGTCGAGCGGCCGCACGGCACCACGGCCGGTACCACCAAACCGCAGCGTCTCAGCAAGGCCGAGCAGGCAATTGACGCGGTGCGGCGTCGATTCGGCGGCAACGCCGCGTCCCTGGGACTCTAGACCAAGGGCCCGCGGTCACCGACCCGCAGCGGCAGTGAGACGTTCGGCGGCGAGATCGATCATCGCGTCCGGCGCGGTGACGGCAAAGCGCAGATATTCGGGAGCCGAATAGAACTCCCCGGGGCTCGGCACGATGCCCAGTTCAGCCAATACGGCCATATCACGCCAGCAGTCGCCCGATTTGGCCCGCACCCACACATACAGCGCGCCCTCGGGCATGGCAGCGTCATAACCGTTGTCACGCAGCGCCTTCACCAGCTCCGTAAGACGGCGACGATACCGTTCACGCTGCTCGTGCACCGCCGCCACGTCCCTGAGCGCCGCAGTCATGGCGGCCTGGACCGGGCCGGGAATGATCTGGCCGATCTGCTTGCGGTATTCGGCCATCTCGCGCAGCAGCGAAGCGTCACCGGCGATCAGAGCCGTGCGATATCCGGCCATATTGGACTGCTTCGACAGCGAATAGAGCACCAGCACGCCTTCGGCTGAACCACCGCACACCAATGGGGACAGGGCGCAGGGCGTGGCGCTCAGCGAATAGGCATGTTCGGAGGCGGGTTCGTTGGAGGTCTCGGCAGATGAATCCTCACGCCAATCCATCAGCGCATAGCACTCGTCGGACAGCACCGTCGCCCCGACCGCCCGCGCCGCGGACACAATGCCGGACAGCCCGTCGGCATCCAGCACCTCGCCCGAAGGATTCGACGGGGAATTCACCCATACGGCCTTCACGCCCGGCACATGACGCCATGATTCGACGTCAGCCACATCATCGACTTTCAGCACCGTGGCGCCGGCCAGTTGAGTGCCGATCTCGTACGTGGGGTACGACACGCGCGGCTGCACCACCACGTCACCTTCCCCCAGGTGCAGCAGCGAGGCCATAAGCGCCACGCCTTCCTTGGAGCCGACGGTCGGCACCACGCCAGCGCCAATCGCTTCGAGATCCACGCCGCGCAGGTTGCGGAACCATGTGGCGATGGCGTCGCGCAGCCCCTTGGTGCCGGCGGTGGTGGGGTACCCATGCGCATTGGCGGCGTCAACCGACTCGATCATCGCCGAACGAACGGATTGCGGAACGGGGTCAACCGGGGAACCGACCGACAGATCGGCCATGCCCCCGGGCACGGACGCGGCGGTCTTCTTGAAGCCGGCAATACGGGACCAATCATACGGCGACGAGAAAGCACGAAAACCCATGTGCCCTACCATACGACAAACCCCCGGCTTCATAACCGGGGGGCTCGTCGCGTTGTCGGCTCAGCTGAAGGCGTCAGCCTTGGTTCTGCGGAGGCAGGGCCGCGACCTGAGCCGGATCCTTACCGATCGGACCGGCGGCGGAAGCGCCACCGAGATCACCCACCTCGGCGAAGAATTCGACGGCCGCGTCCTTGTACCACGCCCACTCGTCAGGCAGATCATCCTCATAGAAAATGGCCTCCGTGGGGCATACCGGCTCGCACGCGCCACAGTCGACGCATTCATTCGGATTGATGTACAGCGAGCGCTTGCCCTCGTAGATGCAGTCCACCGGACATTCGTCCACACAGGCCTTGTCACGGACATCCACGCACGGTTGCGCAACAACGTACGGCATATTTCCTCCTTACAACACCGTCAAGTTTGAACTCTGCACTATATCGCCGGTATCCAGCGTACTCCGGGCACGCGTCAGACGCCGATGCCGGCGGCGACCTCATCGCCGATATCGCCGGTCAACTCGCCGTTACCCAGCCGGGAATGACGGTAGCCGTAGGCGAAGTAGATCACAAAGCCGATCACCAGCCACACGACGAAACGAACCCACGTCAGCACCGACAGATTGAGCATCAGCCACAGGTTGGCCAATGCGATCAAAATCGGCACCCACGGATTGCCGGGCATCTTGAATGCGCGCGGCAGTTCCGGACGCTTCCTGCGCATAATCGGCACCGAAATGGCCACCAACGTGAACGCCGACAACGTGCCGATATTCACCATGTCGGAGAGTACGCCCACATCGAAGCATGCGGCGACCAGGGCCACCACCACGCCAACGCAGATCTGCAATCCGGCCGGCGTGCCATGCCGGCCGGTTTTGGACAGCCGTCGAGGCAGCAGGCCATCGCGGCTCATGGCGAACACAATGCGGGTCAGTCCCAGCAGCAGCACCATCACCACAGTGGCAAGCCCCAGGACGATGCCGAAACTGATCACCTTGGCGGCCCATGTGGCCCCGACCAATTCGAAGGCCGTGGCCAAGGACGGGTCGTCCACCGCGGCGAGATCCTTGTAACTCACCATACCGGTGGTGACGACGGCGACGAGCATGTACATCACGATAATGAGCAGCATGCCGAGGCCGATGCCCAGCGGCACATTCCTATGCGGATCCTTGGTCTCCTCGGAGGCGGTGGCGACCACATCGAAGCCAATGAACGCGAAGAACACCAACGCGGCGCCGGACAGGATGCCGGGCACGCCGTAGACGGACGGCGTCATGCCGGTGGCGGCCTGCCACAACGGCTGCTCCCACACGCCGCTCACGGCGGAATCGCCCTGAATGGCCGAAGCGGGTTCGCTCGGCGGAATGAACGGCGTGTAGTTGGACGCCTTCACGTAGAAGAAGCCGACGATCACCACGAAGAACACGATGGCGATTTTGAGCACGGTCATGGCACCGTCCACGCGCGCGCCGATCTTGGTGCCGAACACCAGCAGCACGGTGAAGAAGGCGACGATGATCAGCGGCGCGAAATCGAAGGAAAAACCGCCGAACAACACCACCTTGGTATTGAGATTCCAGCCCATCAGCGAGAAGAAATCATTGAGATACACGCCCCAGTATTTGGAGATCACCGCACCGGCCATCAGCATTTCAAGGATCAGATCCCAACCGATCACCCAAGCCACGATCTCGCCCACCGTGGTGTAGGTGAAGGTGTAGGCGGACCCGGCCACCGGAATCATTGAGGCGAATTCGGCATAGCACATGACGGCCGCGCCGCACACCACACCGGCGATCAGAAAGCTGATGATAACGGCCGGCCCCGCGTGATAGGCGGCCGCCTGGGCGCCCACCGAGAAAATGCCCGCGCCGACCGCCACGGCCACGCCCATAATGGCAAGATCCCAAGCGCCGAGCGAGCGCTTGAGCTTGCGATCCTTGTCGTCAGTCTCGGCAATGGTCTGCTCAACTGACTTGGTTCTGAACAGTTGCATCGATGCCCCTTCTGTGGTTACGCCCCGCACAGGCCGCGCCTGCCGCCGCAGACACCGCGCACGGGCCCGCACCACATAGTACAGCGCACTTGCTGACAGCGGCGGAAATGCCGAGCGTCCGAACGGACAACCGGTCTACTCGGTGGGACCGTCCTTGAAAATCACCGTCTCCTGCATGGCGTTCCTCTCATTGTTGGCTTCGCTGCCGTTGACGATGCTCAGCACCAGCTTGCGGAAGTCCTCGTCCACCACGGCGGCGGGCTCGTCGAGCAGGCGCCCGGCGTTGAAATCGATCCAGCGCCTCTTCTTCTGCGCCAGCGGGGTGTTCGTGGCGATCTTCATCGTGGGCACGAAGCAGCCGAACGGCGTGCCACGTCCGGTGGTGAAGAGGATGAGCTGGCATCCGGCCGCGGCCATGGCGGTGGTGGACACCATGTCGTTGCCGGGCGTCTGCATCAGCGACAGGCCATTGCGTCGGAGGCGCTTGCCGTATTGGATGACGTCCTCGACCTCGCATTTGCCGCCCTTGCGGATGCAGCCGAGCGACTTATCCTCGAGGGTGGTGATGCCGCCGGCCTTGTTGCCCGGCGACGGGTTGTCGGAGATGACCTCGCCGTACTTGCGGAAATGGCCTTTGAAATTGTTGATCAGATCGACGATGTCGCGGAACACGCCTTCGTCGCGGGCCTGGGACATCAGCACGGTCTCCGCCCCGAACATTTCGGGGACCTCGGAGAGAATCACCGAACCGCCCTGCGAGACCAGCCATTCGGCGAAACGGCCGACAAGCGGATTGGCGGTGATGCCGGACATGCCGTCGGAGCCTCCGCATTCGACGCCGACACTCAGCTCATTCATCGGAATGTCGGTTTTCACGTCGTTTCCGGCGGCCTCGTTAAGATCTTCCAGCAAGGCGGCGGCGGTGTCGAACTCGTCGTCCTCCTCCTGACAGACCATGAAGCGCACGCGTTCGGGATCGTAATTCTTCAGACCGGCCTTCATCAACGCCATCTGGTTGTTCTCGCAGCCAAGACCTACCAGCAGCACGCCACCAGCGTTCGGATGCTCGACAATGCCCTGCAGCGTCTCCTGCGTCCACACCAGATCGCCGCCGAGCTGCGAACAGCCATAGGGGTGACGGGCCACGATCACGGAATCGAAATTGCCGTTGCCGTTATGACGGGCGGTGAACATACGGGCCATCGTGGCGGTGATGCCGGAGATGCACCCAACGGTGGGCACGATGTAGAGGTCGTTGCGAATGCCGACCTTGCCGGTGGCGCGACGGTACCCCTTGAAGGTCATGGTGGGGTTTCCGGGCTTCACGGTGTCGTCGACGGGCCTGTAGTCGTATTCGAGGTTGGCGCCAAGATTGGTGGCGATATTGTGGGTGTGCACCCATTCGCCCTTCGTGATGGGCTGGATGGCATGGCCGATTTCGAAGCCGTATTTGACCACGTTCTCACCTTCGGCGATGTCACACAGCGCGATTTTATGGCCACGCGGCACATCATCGAGCACGGTCAGCTCGCCATGCCCCTCGACGGACACGGTCTCCCCGGCCGCGATCGGACGAGCCGCCACGCACACCATGTCGCCCTCGGCGAGATAGATGGTGTCAAGACCGGTTTTCTCGGGGATCTCAGCGATATAGTCATGCCGTCCGGCCGCACCGCCATCGCCGCAGGTGCGAACGAATCCGGCGGAGGTTTCCACAGCCACGGAAGCCTGAAGGTCATGGTTGCTGCAGTTGTCGATTTGCGTCGTTGCGTTCGTGCTCATGCCTCCATGGTATGAAGCCACCGATATCGCCGATCGATTTGTTGCCACCCCTTGCACCATCCGACTCCGACACCGGGGATGGGGACGGGCCCGTGGATCGCCATGGCCGTCCCGCATATGGCAACAGGGCCCGCAATCGCAAGGATCGCGAACCCTGTTATCTGGTTGGCTCTGAAGACTGCCGGATGAAATCGCCCGCCTACTCTTCGGCGGACGCGACCTCGGCGGAGCATCGTTCCACAGCCACAGTGAGCTTATTCGAATCGAAGGAGACGAAACCGTCTTCGACATCGAAACCGTGATGCGTGCCGTCGGGTTCGGTCACGGTGACGCGACCGGAGTTGACGACCGTCAACACGGGCTCATGGTTTGGCAGAATGCCCATACCGCCTTCGGAGGCGGGAACGGTCACGCCTGTCGCCGTGCCCGACCACACCGGACGGTCGGCCGCGACGACGGTCACCTGCATGGTGGATTTGTCCGCCATCAGGCACCCAGCTCCTTCTGCATATCATGCCACTTCTTCTCGAGGTCATCGATGCCGCCGATGCCGGAGAAAGCCTGCTCGGGAACATCGTCGTACACACCGTCGCAAATGCGGGTGAACGCCTCGATGGTCTCGTCAGCGGGCACATACGAACCGGGGCGGCCGGTGAACTTTTCCGCCACATAGAAGTTCTGGCCGAGGAACTGCTCGATACGACGCGCGCGGGCGACGGTGGTCTTGTCCTCCTCGCCGAGCTCGTCGATGCCGATCAGGGCGATGATGTCCTGAAGTTCCTTGTTGCGCTGAAGAATGGCCTTGACACGGTTCGCGCAGTCGTAGTGAGCCTGACCCACATAGCGGGGGTCAAGAATACGAGAGGTGGAGCTCAGCGGATCCACAGCCGGGTAGATGCCCTTCGACGCAATGTCACGAGACAACTCGGTGGTTGCGTCCAAGTGGGCGAAGGTGGTGGCCGGGGCGGGATCGGTGTAGTCGTCGGCGGGCACGTAGATGGCCTGCAACGACGTGATCGAGTGACCACGGGTCGAGGTGATGCGCTCCTGCAGGGCACCCATCTCATCGGCCAGGTTCGGCTGGTAGCCCACGGCGGAAGGCATACGGCCCAGCAGGGTGGACACCTCGGAACCGGCCTGGGTGAAGCGGAAGATGTTGTCGATGAAGAGCAACACGTCCTGGTTCTGCACGTCGCGGAAGTACTCGGACATGGTCAGGGCGGTCAGCGGCACACGAAGACGGGTGCCGGGCTGCTCATCCATCTGGCCGAACACCATGGCGGTCTTCTGCAGCACGCCGGCCTCGTCCATTTCGCCGATCAGATCGTTGCCCTCACGGGTACGCTCGCCAACGCCAGCGAACACGGACACACCGCCGTGGTTCTGGGCGACTCGCTGAATCATTTCCTGAATCAGCACGGTCTTGCCCACACCTGCGCCGCCGAACAGACCGATCTTGCCGCCCTGCACATACGGAGTCAGCAAATCGATCACCTTGATGCCGGTTTCGAACATCTGGGTCTTGGACTCCAGCTGATCGAATGCAGGCGGGTTGCGGTGGATGGGCCAACGCTCGGTGACCTTGATCTGCTCATCCGGCTTCTTGTTGAGAATATTGCCGGCGACGTCAAAGACGTGACCCAGGGTCACATCGCCGACCGGCACCTCAATGGGACCACCGGTGTCGACGACCTCGGCGCCACGGACCAGACCATCAGTGGGCTTAAGCGCCACGGCACGGACGATCGAATCGCCCAGATGCTGTTCGACCTCAAGCGTGATCTGATGAAGCGTCTCACCCTCCTCGCTGGCGCCGGTGCTGCCCAGCGTCACGGTGAGGGCGTTGTAGATATCGGGCAGGTGTCCCACCGGGAATTCGATGTCGATCACCGAGCCCTGGACACGCGTGACGCGACCCTTCGACGGTCCTTCGACCGAGTCGTCGGGCGCATTGGTCTGAACTTGATCAACCATCTGCGTTCCTACTCTTCCTCTTTGTTCAGCGCGTCAGCGCTGCCGATAATTTCGGTAAGTTCCTGCGTAATCGAAGCCTGGCGGGAAGCGTTGAGCTTGCGCGTCAGATCCTCGATCAGCGAGCGGGCGTTATCCGTGGCCGTATGCATGGCGTTCTGCCGGCTGGCGGTTTCCGAGGCCGCGGACGTCAGCAGACATTCGTGAATACGAGACTGGATGTACTTGGGCAGCACCGCATTGAGCACCTCATCGGCGCTGGGCTCAAAGCTGTATAGCGGGGCGGTTTTGGAAGCGGCGCTCTCCTGCGTTCCATCGGAGGACTGCACGAGTTCGACCGGCAGCATACGTAGTACGCGCACCTTCTGAACCACCATATTGACGAATTCAGTGAACACGATGTACAGCTCACTGACCCCGCCCTCGGCGGCCGGCTTCATATAGGCTTCCAAAAGCGCCTTGGAGATGTTCTCGGCGATTTCGACGCCGGGCTTGTCGGTGTCACCTTCCCATGTCTGGGCGATGGCGCGGTTACGGTACTTGTAGTACGTCACGCCACGGCGACCATACACGTAAAGCTCAGGCTGCTTGCCCTCCTGATCAAGTCGGGCAAGCAGACTTTCAGTCTCACGGATAATGGAGGAGGTGTACGCGCCGGCCATGCCACGATCCGACGTCAGCGCAAGGACGGCAACGCGGTCGTTGCCCGCTTCCTTGGTGACGATCGGATGCGTGACATGGGTGTGGGCCACCAACGCCTGGACGGCATCGGAAATCGCATCAGAGTACGGCTTCGCGGCCAGAGCCACGTCACGGGCCTTGGCGATGTGCGAGGACGCGATCATTTCCTGAGCGTTGAAAATCTTCGCCAACGATTCGGTGGAAGCGATCCTGCTCTTGAATGCGAGTTGCGAGGCCATGGCTTACTTCGCTCCCTTGGACTTCTTGTCGGGGGCAACGAGCTTCTCCTGCTCGACGACGGTCTCGGGATTGACCTGAGGCTTCTTGTCGACCAGCGGCTTGCCCGCCACAGACACATACGTGCTGCGGTAGTCCTCAATCGCCTTGTCAAGCGCCTTCTCGGTCTCGGCGGTGAAGTCGCCGGACTCGCGAATCGTGGTAAGGATGTCGGTGTTGTGGTCGACATAGTCGAGCATGCCCTTTTCGAACGGCAGCACGTCGGCGACCTCAAGATCGTCGAGCTTGCCATGGGTGCCCGCCCACACGGAAACCACTTCCTGCTCCATCGAATACGGAGAGAACTGCGGCTGCTTAAGCAGCTCGGTCAACTTCGCGCCACGGTTCAGCTGAGCCTTGGACGCCGCATCCAGATCGGAGGCGAACATGGCGAAGGACTCCAGCGAACGATACTGAGCCAGCGAGATCTTCAGAGTGCCCGACACCTTCTTCAACGCCTTGGTCTGAGCCGCGCCGCCCACGCGGGACACGGAAATGCCCACGTCCACGGCAGGACGCTGACCGGCGTTGAACAGATCGGACTGGAGGAAGATCTGACCGTCGGTGATGGAAATCACGTTGGTGGGAATATACGCGGAGACGTCGTTCGCCTTGGTCTCGATGATCGGCAGGCCGGTCATGGAGCCGCCGCCCAGATCGTCGGA
Source organism: Bifidobacterium sp. UBA744 (assembly GCA_002298605.1). Classification (GTDB taxonomy): domain Bacteria; phylum Actinomycetota; class Actinomycetes; order Actinomycetales; family Bifidobacteriaceae; genus Bifidobacterium. The sequence continues at coordinate 63,519 of DBKS01000044.1, forward strand.
AACCTTCGCGCAGCGTTCCAGCAGACGCGAATGCAGGTAGAAGACGTCGCCCGGGTAGGCCTCACGCCCCGGCGGACGACGAAGCAGCAGCGAAATCGAACGATACGCTTCGGCCTGCTTCGACAGATCATCGAAGACAATCAGCACATGCTTGCCGTTGTACATCCAATGCTGGCCGATGGCCGAACCGGTGTAAGGGGCAATGTACTTGAAACCAGCGGAATCGGAAGCCGGAGAGGCCACGATGGTGGTGTACTCCATAGCTCCTGCGTCCTCAAGGCTCTGACGAACCGACGCGATGGTCGAACCCTTCTGGCCGATGGCCACGTAGATGCAGCGCACCTGCTTCTTCGGGTCGCCGGACTCCCAATTGGCCTTCTGGTTGATGATGGTGTCGATCGCGATGGCGGTTTTACCGGTCTGGCGGTCGCCGATGATGAGCTGTCGCTGGCCGCGGCCGATCGGGGTCATTGCATCGATGGCCTTCAGACCCGTGGACAGCGGCTCGTCAACCGGATGGCGGTGCATCACATCGGGAGCCTGGGCCTCCAGAATGCGGCGGCCTTCGGTCTTGATCTCGCCAAGACCATCGATGGGCTCGCCCAGCGGGTTCACAGTACGCCCGAGGTAGCCATCGCCGACGGGCACCGACAGCACCTCGCCGGTACGACGCACTTCCTGGCCTTCCTCAATGCCTGCGAAATCGCCGAGGATAACCACGCCGATCTCACGAGCATCAAGGTTGAAGGCCAGGCCCAGCGTGCCGTCCTCAAAGGTGAGCAGCTCGTTGGCCATGCAACCAGGCAGTCCCGTCACGTGCGCAATGCCGTCACCGGCCGTGGCCACATAGCCCACTTCCTGGGTGGGGGTGTCCGACGGCTTGTACGACTCGACGAAATCATCGAGCGCCTTGCGTATCGTGGCGGGATCAATGGTTAGTTCTGCCATGATCACTCCTTATTGTTGATAAAAATTAAATGGTCCTCAGCCAACCGAGCGCTTCAGGCGCTGCAGCTGGGCGACGACGGTGTGGTCGGAAACCTCCGAGCCGTATTGGACGCGCATGCCACCGATCACCGAGGGGTCAACCACCGAGTTGATATGCACCGGGCGGTTGAGCTTGGCGCGGTAGGTGGCGATCAGACGCTTGACCTGATCGTCGGTAAGCGGCACTGCCGTGGTGACGGTGATCATCAGATCGCCCATATGGCGGGACAGCTTACTGATCAGCCACTGGATGATGGTCAGATACCGACGGTTGCGCAGCGCGCGCGTCGCGTGCTCGGCCAGCACCATGGTCACGGGATCGAAGTTCTGTCCCGCAAGCAGTTCCCTGAGGAACGCCACGCGGCGAGATTCCGGAGCGTACTGGTCAGACAGCTCGGAACGCACCTGCGGAAGATTCAGGAACGCGGAATGGATCTGCGCGAGTTCGATGGAAACACGCAGCGTCACGCCCCTGGCATCCGCAAGGTACATGACGGAATCCACGCCAAAATCCTCCACTGCCGAAGCAAGATGGCTCATACGGCTCCAACGGCGACCCACCACATCATGCAGGATCTCGACGGTCAACGGATGGGCCTGCCCATTGAGCAGCTCATCCACCAGTTTGACCTTGTCCTCGACGGGACGAGAAGGATCGGTCAGCGCACGCTGCAGGCGCTTATTGGCATCGAGCACGCCGGCGAAGCTGAACAGCTCGTCGTAAATGCGCTCGTTGTCGGATCCAGCCGCCTTGAGTTTCGGCGCGAAACTGTCTCGGGACTGACGGTCCGAGAGCAGCGAAGCCTCTCCTTGCATGTCACCTCCTTGACGTGTTATTCGGGTTGTTGTCAGGCCTTGTTCGCGTTCACGTCGTCGATGAGCGAGTCGATCATCGACGACTGAACGTCGTTGTCCTCAAGCTTGGAGCCAAGAATCTTGCCGGCCAGAGCGGTGGCGATGACGCCGACCTCGCCCTTGAGCGAGACCAGGGCCTGCTGCTGCTGAGACGCGATGGAGCGCTGGGCGTTCGCGGTGATCTGCGCGGCTTCCGTTTCGGCGCGGGAGCGGGCGTCGGCGATGATATGCGAGGCCTCGGCACGGGCATCGTCACGGATCTTGGACGCTTCGATGCGGGCTCCGCTGAGCTGCTTCTCGTACTTGTCTTTGGCTTCCTCGGCTTCTTGCTGGGCCTTCTCGGCCTTGGCGATGCCGCCTTCGATCTTGGCGGCACGCTCATCAAAAACGCTCTGGAACTTGGGCAGGAAGAACTTGTAGAAGAAAATGGCGACGATGACGAGGATGACCGCGCTCCAGAAGATGTCAAAGCTCTTCGGGAGGAACAGGTCAATACCCTCTGCTGCCACAGTCTGCATGTCCGTCTCCTTTCTACTGAATCGCTAGGCTTGCCTGGATATTACCGGTTGGGCCAACGATCAGCGGAAGATGAAGCCGGAGATGAAGCCCAGGAGGGCCAGGAACTCGACCAAGCCGAAGCCCAGCCACATCAGCGTCTGGATGCGACCGCCAAGTTCAGGCTGACGAGCGGTGGCCTCAATGGCCTTGCCGAAGATGATGCCCACGCCGATGCCAGGGCCGATGGCGGCCAGGCCGTAGCCAATGGCACCGAGGTTGAGGTTGCCGGTGACCTCTGCCAGAGTAATGAGATCCATGGTTGTTTCCTTTCTTATTGGCTTCCCGGGGGAAGAACCAAACTGAAAAACTTGATATGTGCTTTTGAATTGCGCGGATTCGCGAGGGAGCCGAATGCCATTCCGGCCGGACCGGGATCAGTCCTCTTCCGGATAGCTCAGGTTGATGTACACGCAGCTCAACGTGGCGAAGATGAACGCCTGAAGCGCCGCGACAAAAGCCTCGAACAGCGTCATGAGGAATCCGCCCGCGAAGGTGACCACGCCGAAGCCGATCATCAGCTTGTTCTCTGCCTCAATGAGGAAGAACTGGGTTGCGGCGAAGCACAGCGCCACGATGAGATGGCCGGCCATCATATTCGCGAAGAGTCGAATGGCCAGGGACAGGGGACGGATGAGCACGATATCGATCAACTGCATCGGAGCCAGAATGATGTAGACCGGAATCGGCACACCGGCGGGCAACAGCTCATCCTTCAGATATTTGCCCAGGCCCTTGCCCTGACAGGCGGCGATCCAATACTGCACAAACGTCCACAGCGCGAAGAACACCGGCATCATGATCGTCGCGGTGGCCGCGATGTTCATGCCGGGGATGATGCCGCAGATATTGAAGACGAGAATCGTCATGAAGATTGTGGTGATCATCGGCACATACCGACGGCCGCGCTCGGATCCCATCACCTCGTAGACGATGTTGTTCTTGACGAACTCGAGCACCCATTCCACGGCACCCTGCCAGCGGCTCGGAATGATTTTGGCGCGCTTGGCGGTGATGCCGAGCACCAGCAGCAACACCACGGTGGCGATGAGACGGATCATGACGATGCGGTTGATCGCGAAGGGCGTGCCCTGGAACACGAAGGTCTCGGGGAGGAAGTCGTCAATCGTGGGGATTTCCATCTCGGCTGCCGCCAAATTCGCCGCGGCTGCCAGGCTCACCACACCTGCCATACTCGTACCTCCTAATCAAACAGACAGCATTCAATATAGACCCGACACGCGCCCGATTTGTGACAGGTGCGTTACCAGGGACCATATGAACGATCCGTTCCGTTAACGTTCACATTACTCGATCCGGGCATGTCACATACGCACGAGTCGAACATGCTTCGTGTTGGTTTACTGCCTGTGGGGGACAATGTCAACTTCCCCGCCGTGGCTGTGGACACTATGCGCCTCCGGACCGAATCCACCCGGATATGTGACCTTCGCCACACAACGACATACGTCGGCAAAGTGTCGCGCGCCACCGGCCGCCTCCGGCGTGTCCGGGCACCGCAGGCCCGGCGCCGACGAAGGTCAGTGCGCAACGAGACCGTAGCCGTCCGATTCGAGCGGCCTGTAGCCGTCCCGGCGAGGGCCGCCCGGCTCGTGACGGATCGACCGGTCGGTGCCGAGACGCTTTTCGCGACGCAGTCCGGGCACCTCGCGAAGGTCGTATGGCGTGGTCTGATACACCCAGTTCAGCCAGTTGCGCCACAGCAGGTTCGCATGCGCGCGCCAGGAGAAGAGCGGTTCCAGCGACGGATCGTCATGCGGGAAGTAGTTCTTGGGGAAGGGCACGTTCGTCATGCCCTTGGCCATGTCGCGCTCGTATTCCTCGGCAAGCGTGTACTTGCCGTATTCCCAGTGCCCCAGCGCGAACACTTCGGAAAAATCGCGCGTGGCGATCAGCCCCGGCCCGGATTCCGGCCCCCAGGTGAGGATCTGCAGATCGGGATTGGCCCTGACCTGCCCCTCATCCACGCCCGCCAGCCTGGAATGCGGCTGAAGAGCGATCTCATCGAAACCATTCGTCAGGAAGCAGTATTCATCCTGCAGATACTGCGGGAAGACGCCGAAGATCTTTTCAGGCAGATCATGCTTGCTGACACCAAAGCGGTAATACAGCGCACCCATCGCGCCCCAGCACAGGTACATGGTGGAGAACACATGCGTGGACGCCCAGTCGAGGATCTGTTTGAACTCGTCCCAGTAGTCCACGTCCTCGAAGGCCATATGCTCCACCGGCGCACCGGTCACGACCAGGCCGTCGTAGTAGTTGTCCCTGAAGGCGTCCAGATTCTCATAGAACTTGAGCAAATGGTCCGCGCTGACATGCGTGGACTCATGCGTGGAGGTCTTCATGAAGTCGATTTCCACCTGCAGGGGCGACTTGGAGATCAGCCTGAGCAGCTGGGTTTCGGTCTCGATTTTCTTGGGCATGAGATTCAAAATCACCAATTTGAGCGGGCGAACGCGCTGACGCTCCGCCTCGGGCTTCTCAAGCGCGAAAATGCGCTCCGAGTCGAGAATGGCTCTGGCCGGCAGGCCGCTGGGGATTTTGATAGGCATACCCCCATTATGACCGCCCGCAGGATATGTGGGCCGCCATGAACCACCGAATGACCGCAGCCGTTATAGGCATTCCCGATAACCGGCTATCGGTGACGAAGACGACGGCAATCCGGAATCCCCATTCAGCGGAATACGGCGGTTTATCGGCGTCGCAGATCGCGACACGCCATGATTTGACTTATCGATCTTCACCCGTATCGTAGATAGAGCTGTCTGAAAGACATGCCGACGCGGGGTGGAGCAGCTCGGTAGCTCGCTGGGCTCATAACCCAGAGGTCCATGGTTCAAATCCATGCCCCGCTACGAATAGGGTCGGGAATCGCAACGGTTCCCGACCCTTCCTCTTTTTCAGGTTCTGTCGCATGAGGCGGCCGGCTGATCGGGCCGCTAAGCCCGCCGCGCCGCGCCGGCGGCCCCAGCTCCTTCACATCAGCTAGACCCGTCGCCGGCTGGCGACACCGAGACCGACGACGCCGATAACCGCGGCGACGACGCCGACGGCCAGGGCGACGACTGTCGAGTTGCCAATGCCGGTCAACGGCAACGAGTCCGAGATCGTCACGCTTTCCTCGGCGACCCGCGCCGCGCCCACATGCAACGCATCGCCCTGCTCGGACCATAGAGTCTCCCGCCAGTAATACTCACCGGGCTCCTCAACTCGAATATCAGCTGATTGCACCAGTTTGGCGCCTTCGGCGACCGGTACGCGCTCGGTGACGGCCACGGATTCGTCCTTCCTCACATCGTCATCCGACGACGCGCGGAACAGCTCGAACGATATCAGCGTCCCGGCGGGGGCGCCGCCGTCAATGAACGCCACATCATGCACCTCAGTGGGCGCCGCACCGCCTTCGCTGGCCTCGGTGGTCACCCTGATCACCTCGAAGGACTCCTCCGGTATGCGCGATCCATCCACGATAAGCGGCTCGCCGGGACGATCACCGCTGGCGATCACCGTCTTCCAGTAATACCGTCCGGGATCCGGCGCCGGCAACGACGCCGTCGTCAGTTCACGCATGCCGGCGTCCACGGGGATCGGCTGCCGGCCAGTGGTGCCGATCTGCTCATCACGCGCAAGCAAACCGCCGCACCGCCATAGCTGCGCCTCGTAGGTGCTGCCTGCCGGCAACACGCCATCGAGAATGAGCGTGTCCGTAACGCGCTCGCCGTCAAACCACCGCTGCTTGGACACTTTGGTGGCCAGCGAAACCACGGCGAAGCTTTCTCGCGCCTCGCGCGCAGGCAGGTACGCCACCGTATCGCCCGCCGCATCCACAACATGCAACCGGTAATAGTAGGTTCCAGTCGGCCAGTCGGCTTCGATCGCCCACTGCGGGGACTCGACGTCGAGCGCGGAGGAAACGCGGCCGGCCGCATCGTCAAACGGCAATTGCGGCATTGGCGTGATGTCGCCTTGCTTGACCATGCGATCGGTGGAGACGTCGCCGTCACCCTGCCGCCAAAGTTGCCAACGGTAGGTCACGCCCTCGGGAGTCTGGCCGATCGCCATGGACACATCGGCTTCGCCCCGCTCCCATGCCTCGACGTGCAGCACATCCGTGGCGACGTGCCGGGAGGACTCATAGCGGCCGTCGTGCCGCGCCAACGTAGCCGCGTCCACATCAGTGCTGTACCGATGCACCGAGGTGCGCTCGTTCGGATCACCGTACTGGCCGCACGCAAGCTCATTGCCGTATTGGTCACGAACGGCGGCGACCCAGTAGTATTCGCCGGCGACGCCCACCTGGAAGCCCTCGGCGCGGAACGTCAGCCCGTCAGCCGAATTGGCGTCCCTGACCTGGGTGTCGGTAAGCGCATACCGCCGGACGCCCACCAGCGTTCCATTGACGGCATCACCGGTGTTTCGGTACAACGACACGGAGACGGCGGCCCCCTGCGGCACATTCACCACGTGCCCGTCTCTCGAGCCGGGACGGATGGTGATCTCGTCCCAGATCGCGGTATCCACCGCGCCCAGCGGACGTGCGCGCGTGGAGAGATCCGCCGATGCGACGACCTCGGTCACCTCCCCCTCGACACCGAGCGGATGGCTGTCGAGAACGTCTCCGTCGGCACTTCGCAACGTGGCCTTCCAGTAGACATAGCCGTTGGCCAGGGACCGAGCCTGCGGGCTGGTGACGGTCTGCCGCGTCTTCGTATGGTCCAGTTCCACGCGAACCTCGTCAAGCAGCTTCCCTTCGCCGGCCTGTTCGCCGAAACCCACCGGCTCATACGCGCTGAACGTCACATAGTCCCCGGGCCGCACCGGTCCGGTGATGTTCGCAGTGTCCCGGAACGGCTCCCCCACGCCGACCACGGCCGGCTGCACCGCAGTGGTCAGCGCGGGGGCCTGCGGCACCACCTTGGTGACCCGCGTACGCTCCCAAGCGTCGTCATACGAACTGGTCGCAGGCTCCACCCGATCGTCCCCCGAGAAGACGTAGACGAACACATACCAGCCAGGCCTGTCGGCGATGATGGACACCGGTTCGCCGGAAGCGTCCGGCGCGCCACCGCCGACCTTGATCAAACCGTTCTTCGCGGGGTAGTTCCACGTACCGACGAGTCGGTGGTGGTCATCCTGCGCGGGAGGCGACGAGCCGGAGGGCTTGTAGGCGTCCATATCTCCGGCATCCATCTCGTCGCCGGCCCAATAGACGCTTACCTGCGCCGTGGCCTGATCCGGACCGAACCCATATGCTTCCGATCCATGGAAATCACCGTGATCGTCCGGGAATCCCGACACGGTGATCCGGTCGGATATCTCGCCGCCCACCGCCGCGGAATGATCGGTGACGGTGGACTCCACATGGAGACGATGCCGGATGCTCTGCGTTTCCGCCGCCTCAAGGAACGGCGTGACGACATCATTCGCCAGATACGACCGATCGGATTCATCCTGTCTGGATCGTTCGAACGCCCACACCCACGTGCCAAACCCGCTTCGGGCGTGATACGGCTCGTCGCCATCCTGTTCGGTCACCGCCCGCACCTCATGCCGCTGGCCGGGACCGTCGAAGCTCGCGCGCCCATACGCTTGCGGCACATGACCCTCCAACGCGAGACGCGCCAGGAAATCACGAATCCCCTCATGGCTTTCAGGACGCATCTCCTCGCGAAGATCGTCCGACGCAAGACCATCGAAATAATAGCCATCCGCCGTCAGACTCACGCCATCGGCCCAGCTGTCGCCATCACCCAGCCCCGAAGACACCACGTCCCGCACCTCGGATCCCGGCTGAAGTAGTTTATCCGGCACCTCGGTGGCAATCGCGGGAATGAACTGCCGCCTGACGCTGAATTTCACACCATCGCCCTGCGACATGACGCTGCCTCCGAACTGGACGAAATCCTGCGAGCTGATAAGCTTCCGCAACGCCGCATGCTCATACTCGCTGTGCACCTGAACCTCGCCGGTACCAGTGGCGGTCCAGGCGAATTCCTGCCGCTCGGTCGAAGACACGCCGGAGATTTCGGCGGTTCCGGTCTTGTCGAACACCGCGGGGCCCTCCAGACGGAGCGTGAATGGCACATCCGCCACGGCCGCGCCGGCGCCATTGGTCACCACGGCGTACACGACACCGTTGCGCAGACCGGGATACACGGTATAGCTTGCCGACATGCCGCGGGGTACGGACCGCTCGGCTTCGGCTCGCAGCCGCTCGACGCGTTCGGCTATGTCCGGGCGCTTGCGCAGCACGTCGGCGCGCCTGGCAGCCCACAGTTCCTTGTCGGCCGCCTCGAAGAGATCATGCACAAGGATGGAAATGGCCACATGCGTCTCCGACTCGCGCCGGCCGCGATATCGCTGCGCCAGCCATGCGACCAGCCGCGCGTCGGAGGAATCCGGAACGGGCTCGGCCTTCTCGTACGACTCCTCGTCATGCACGCCCGACTCGATGCAATAGACGTTATTCCCATCGGCATCGTGCATGGTCGTGCCGAGCGCGTACACCACGCCGTCATACAGAAATCGCTGCCACATGCCTGAGCCATTGACATAGAGCGGCTCGGCCGCCTGTGCCGCCGACGCGCCGCCGGCCACGCCCGTCAACGCCATGCACAGCGCGGCAACCAACGCCATCATGGCCCGTATCGTTCGTTTCGTCATGATGTTCCTTTCGCAGAACTCCTCGCCCGTCGCGAAGAAGGTGCTCAAGAGCATGGCAGATCGAGTGCCGCCACCGGGCGGTTTTCGGACAATGTGCGCGGATGTGGAATTCGGGACGGTCGGATCCGAATGCCGTCCCGCGTCGTCGCCGCGGATAACTCTCGGTGAACAACTGTGACGGCGATGCAGATTCCATATCTCCGATGAATTACGATGAGACTATGGCCACTACACACCGCGCATCCAAGCGCAATGAACAGAAGACCGCCGCCAACGCCAAGTCAACGACGACTGCGGCCGGGGAACAATCAACCGACGCGCAGCCGACGCGGCAGACTACGAGCGGACAGTCCGCCAGCCCCGCCGCCGCGCGCACAACCGAGCGGGGCGGCGCCCGCGTCACCCGTGCAAAGGCGACCCGCAGGACCGCCACGCACGCACCAGCCACCCGCAAGACCGCCGCCGGCAGCCGGTCAGCGAGGCGAGCGGCCACCGCCACGGCGCCCACGCCGTCCGTCATCGAACCGGTATTCGACGCATACGGCGAGGCCGCGGCACCGACCATTCCAGTCTCCGACCCCTCGCAATTCGGCCGCGTGGTCGTCATGGACGTCACTCCCAACGAGGAGTCCAACCGATTCCCGGCCCGCGTGGAACTCGGCGAAACCTTCCGCATCACCGCGGAGATCTTCATCGAAGGACGCGCCAAAACCGGCGCAACCGCCATTCTGCGCAATCCCCGCGGCCGCGAAATGATGCGCCGCCAAATGGCCTGCACCAATGCGGGCCTCGACCGCTGGGAAACCGACCTCAAGGCCGGGGAGCATTCGGATCTCAAGCCGTGGGACAAGGAATACGCCACGGTGAAACGCCAGCTTGGCGACTGGACCCTCGTGGTGCAGGGCTGGGAGGACAGCTATGCCTCGTGGCTGCATGACGCCGACATCAAAGTACGTGTGAACGATGACGTGGACAACGCGCTCAAAGAGGGCTCCGCGCTGCTGCGCCGCTGGGCCGACGCCAAGGACAGCCATCTGAAGGCCGCGCAGCGAGGCGTTCTGCAGGACGCCGCCGACGAGATGGACGACGAATCCCTCTCCCCCGCCGATCGTCTCGCCGCAGCCACCAGCGACGCCGTCACCGAGCTGCACCATACCAATCCGCTGCGCGACGGTCTGTCGGAAAGCGCGCCGACAACCATCCGCGTGCAGCGCCCCAAGTCCTCCTTCGCCTCGTGGTACCAGTTCTTCCCGCGCTCCGAGGGAGCCTACGTGGACAAGGCCAGCGGCAAAATCGTGCAGGGCACGCTGAAAACCTCGGTCATCGGTCTGGAACGCGCCAAGCGTCAGGGCTTCGACATCGTGTATCTGCCGCCCATCTTCCCGATCGGCGTCACGAATCGCAAGGGCAGGAACAACACGCTGGTGGCCGGTCCGGACGACCCCGGCTCGGTATTCGGCGTGGGAAGCTCGGAGGGCGGCCACGACACCGTCGATCCGAAGCTCGGCACCATGGACGATTTCAAGTCGCTGGTGAGCAAGGCCCACGAACTCGGGCTGGAAATCGCGCTCGACTTCGCCCTGCAATGCTCGCCCGACCATCCGTGGGTCACCGAGCATCCGAACTGGTTCCGTCACAAGCCGGACGGATCGATCGCCTTCGCCGAGAACCCGCCAAAGAAGTATCAGGACATCTACCCGATCGACTTCAACGCCGACATGCCCGGCATCGAGAAGGAAGTCGAGCGTATCCTCGAAATCTGGATCAAGGCCGGCGTGACCATATTCCGCATCGACAACCCGCACACCAAACCCGTGCGCTTCTGGCAGGATGTGATCGCCGCCGTCACCAAGAGGCATCCGGAGATCCTGTTCCTCGCCGAGGCCTTCACCCGTCCAGGCATGATGCGCGCCCTGAGCTACGCGGGCTTCACGCAATCGCACTGCTACTTCCCGTGGCGCAACACCAAGGAGGAGCTCGAGGAATATCTCGTCACCACCAACTGCGACGACGGATACTATCAGCACAACACCTTCTGGCCCACCACGCCGGACATCCTCACCGCCTACCTGCGCGACAACGGCATTGCCGGCCATGCGGTGCGTGCCGTGCTCGCCGCCATGGGTTCGCCGTCCTGGGGGATCTACTCCGGCTACGAACTCATCGAAAACGTGCAGCGCCCCGGCTATGAGGAGCAGATCGACAACGAAAAATACGAGATCAAGGTGCGCAACTGGGCGAATGCCGAACAATACGGCATCTCCGCCCTGCTCACCTCGCTGAACCGCATACGCCGCGAGCACACCGGACTGTTCGGCTACCACAACCTGACGCTTCTGGAAAGCTCCGACGAGAACATTCTGGCCTTCGCCCGCCACAACCCGGCCGAACTGACCGGAACGGGCAAGCCGGAGACGCTGGTCGTGGCGGTGAATCTGGACGGCCACAACGCGCACCAGTCATCGGTGCATTTCGAAATGCCCGATTTCGGCGTCGACCCGAAGACCGGCGCCCATCTGCGCGACGAGCTGACCGGACGCGACTTCTCCTGGGGTTGGGACAACTACATATCCCTGGCCCCGTGGGCCGATGTCGCCCACGTGCTCAACGTGATGTACTGACGGACGCCTCTCGGCAACGCGACATCATATGGATGAAGCCGCCACCCCCTCGCGAAAACGGGTATTGTAAGAGGCGAACAACTGCTGATCACACCGATCAAGGAGATACAACAATGGCTGAGACCTTCAACGTCGTGGTGGAGATTCCGCGCGGATCCAAGAACAAGTACGAAGTGGATCACGAGACCGGTCGCGTGTTCCTGGACCGTACCCTGTTCACCTCCATGGGCTACCCGGATGACTACGGCTACATCGACGGCACCCTGGGCGAGGATGGCGATCCGCTCGACGCGCTCGTCATGATTCCGAACTCCGTGTTCCCGGGCTGCGTGGT
>DBKS01000054.1:0-14737 GCA_002298605.1 Bifidobacterium sp. UBA744
GCAATTCCAAGGGATTATGCATTATGTCCGGTGCCCCCCGTGGGATTCGAACCCACAACCCACGACTTAAAAGGACGCTGCTCTAACCGTTGAGCTAGAGGGGCAACAAATGATCATCATACATGCACCGTGGAACTTGTGGCGTCCGCGTGCCGTTCGTCGTCGGCTTGCCCGGTGTCCTGTTTGGCGTCCCGCTCGCTGTCCTGCTCGCCGGAGGGCTTGGCATGTTTGGCGGCTTCGCGTTGGGCGCGCTCGCCTTCGAATCGCAATTCCGGTTTGGGCTCGAGCCTTGACAGTCCATGCCATGCCAGATTGACGATGTAGGCGGCCAGCTGCTCCTTGCCCACTTTGCGCCGGTCCGCCCAGTACTGGCCGGTGAAGACGGTCATGCCCACCAGCATCTGCGCATAATAGGGCACGCCGCGAGAAGGAAGCTTCTGTCGTTTGAACGCTTCGGTGAGCAGGTCTTCAACGCGTACGCTCACGTCGCCGAGCAACGAATAGAATGAGCCGGCCGGATCGGTGCTGGGGGAGTCTCGCACCAGCACCTGGAATCCTTCGGGCCGCTCCTCTATGTACGTGAGCAGCGCCAGGGCCGCCCGTTCGACGATCTGCCGGGGATGCACGTTTTGATCGGCCAGCGATGATGAGAGGGTGTCGGTCAGCGCCCGCATCTCGCGGTCCACGATCACCGCGTACAAGCCCTCCTTGCCGCCAAAATGCTCGTACACGATCGGTTTGGAGACTTTGGCGTTCGCGGCGATTTCCTCGACGCTCACCGCTTCGAACCCTTTGGCTGCGAACAGCGATCGCCCCACTTCGATCAGTTGCTCGCGACGCTGGAATGAGGTCATCCTTGAAGTATTGGCCATATGTCCATTGTGCCACTCTTCCATGCGGCTTCCTCATGGGGCATTGCCCGTGGCGAATGGAATCGTCGATTCGATCGGTTGCCTTCCACGCGGGGACGCGGGGACGGGGCGTTTCGTCGCGTTCATGCGCGCGTTGTGCGGGGACGGGATCATTGTGGACACCCGCGCCGCACTTGTGCCGGGGCTTTGGCACAATATTCCGTATGGTGTTGGTGATTCTGATCTGGTTGGCGATTGTGGTTGCTGCCGTGCTGTTTGTGCTGAGACTCGCGCGCGGTGAGTCTCATGAGGGCCTGTTTACCGAGCACCTGTATGAGCGCAGCAATCCCAAGCCCCAATCGGATCGGGTGCCGCGCGTCGGCGGTACCGTGCCGTCGTTCGCGCCTACGGGCACGTCGCGCCGTTTTCGTGCCGACGATCCCATCCCCGAGGTTGAGCAGACGATGGACAACCCTGTGTACATCAATCAGGATGGGTCGGTTGTGGAGGTCAAGTCGCTGCGCAAATCGCATGATCATGCCGCCCGCGCCGATTCCGCCACTGGCGGTGAAGGCTCCGGGGCCTCTTCGCCCGCCGTATGACGTGCCAGTGACGTGCCAGACGCGCTGTCGATGTTATTAGACTGAGATGCTATGGATACCAATAGCATTATCGGCATTGCCGCTGTAGTCATTGTGGTCGTCGCGCTGATTGTCGGCGGCTATCTGATGGACCGCTCGCGCAAGAGGCGCATCGCCCGTGCGCAGGAGAGCATCAATGCGTCGGCCGCCGCTCCGCAGCCTGCCGCTTCGCCGGACGACTCCGCTCCGCAGCCCGCCGCCGTGGCCGGGACTGCCGAGACCGCCGAAACTTCCGCAGCTTCTGAGGTCGATAAGACCTCCGAGGCCCCTGATGTCCCTAAGGCCCCTGATACCCCTGAGACCCCTGTGGCCCATGAGGTCCGTGAGACCCCTGAATCCGTCGGTTCCCGTCTGACCCGTCTGAAGTCCAAGCTCGCCAAATCGGCCAATCCCTTTGGCAAGGCGCTGTTTTCCATCCTCACCAGGGACAATCTGTCCGAATCCGATTGGGAGGATGTCGAGGACACCCTGCTGCTGGCCGATGTGGGCGCCGAGGCGTCCGGCCAGCTGGTGGACGAATTGCGCTCGGACGCACGCGTGGCCGGCGAGAAGGACCCGGCCGCGGTGCGGCAGATGCTGCGCGATAAGCTGCTGGATCTGGTGGGCCGTGACGCCGACCGTCGTCTGAACGTCGCGAAGCCCGGCGCCAACAAGCCGTCCGTCATCATGATGGTCGGCGTGAACGGCACGGGCAAAACCACCACCGCCGGCAAGCTGGCCCGCCTGTTCGTGGCCGACGGCAAGTCCGTGGTGATGGGTGCCGCCGACACCTTCCGCGCAGCCGCGGCCGACCAGTTGGAAACCTGGGGCGACCGTGTGAGTGTGCCGGTGGTCCGCTCCGACAGGGATGGCGCGGACCCGGCGTCCGTGGCGTTTGAGGCGGCTGCTCGCGCCAAAAGCGACAATGCCGACGTGCTCATCATCGACACCGCCGGCCGTTTGCAGAATAAGGCCAATCTGATGGATGAGCTCGGCAAGATCCGCCGTGTGACCGAGAAGAATCTGCCCGTTGACGAAGTGCTGCTGGTACTCGACGCCACCACCGGCCAGAACGGCATGGTGCAGGCCAAGGTGTTCGCCGAGGCGATCGGCATCACGGGCATTGTGCTCACCAAGCTCGATGGCTCGGCGCGCGGCGGCATCGTGATCAGCGTGCAGAAGGAGCTTGGCGTCCCGGTCAAGCTCGTCGGGTTGGGCGAGGGGCCGGACGATCTCGCCCCCTTCGACCCGGAGGGGTTCGTGGACGGCATCCTCGCCTGATGTCGGTCTGATCACCGCCTGATCACCGCCTGGCATCAGTCTGTTCCCCGCCCGGTCGCGGTCCGGCAACATATTCGTAGCCCCTGGCGTTTTCCCATGAGTCTCTAGGATTCTCCGGAAATTCGCCGGGGGTTTCGCGTGTCGATGGCCCGCGGATATCCGGTGTTGTTTTACGTCCTCGTAACAGTCGTAACAAACCACGAAACTCGTCGGTCGTTTCATTACGAGTGTTGGTTCCCCGTAGCGGGAGCCGTATATATGAATTCGCCGGATCCTTCCGGCCACAACAGAGAGAGGGAGGTAACCATGTTGCCTGAAGTAGCAGCGACGACCGGCAATGCCGCGTGGATGCTGACGTCCGCTTCCTTGGTGTTCCTCATGACGCCCGGTGTGGCGTTTTTCTATGGCGGTATGGTTCGTGCCAAGGCCGTACTGAATATGTTGATGCTGTCGGCTGCGGCACTGTCCGTCACTGCGGTGATCTGGACGCTGTGGGGCTGGTCCATCGCCTACGCCGGCACCAGCATCGGCGGTATTTTCGGTGATCCCCTCACCGGCTTCCTGCTGAAGGATTCCGTGTCGGCGACCGATGGCGTGTTCGGTGCCGTGAATGATCCGTCCACCTTCACCACCGCCTCCGACGACATGCCGTCGTATCCGGGATCCATTGACGTGGCATTCCAGGTCACCTTCGCCATGATCACCGTGGCGCTGATCTCCGGCGCGCTGGCCGAGCGCATCAAGTACAGCACCTGGATGCTGTTCGTGGCGCTGTGGATCACGTTCGACTACGCTCCGATGGCCCATATGGTGTGGAACCACGGCCTGCTTTCCGGCGATGGCGCGATCTCCACCGCCATCGGCGCCGCGGCCCATGATTTCGCAGGTGGCACGGTTGTGCATATCAACGCCGCCGTCGCCGCTCTGGTCATTGTGCTGATCATCGGCAAGCGCAAGGGCTTCGGCGTCGCCCCGATTCGCCCCCATAATGTTCCGTTCGTCATGCTCGGCGCGTTCCTGCTGTGGTTCGGCTGGTTCGGCTTCAACGCCGGTTCCGCGTTCGGCGCCAACGGCACCGCCGGCTACGCCTGGATGTCCACCACCGCCGCCACCGCGGCCGCCATGCTGGCCTGGGGCTTCACCGAGAAGATCCGCACCGGTCATTACACCGCCATGGGCGCCGCCTCCGGTATCGTCGCCGGCCTGGTCGCCATCACCCCGGCCGCCGATGTGGTTTCCCCGCTGTGGGCCATGGTGCTTGGTGCGATCGCCGGCGTGCTCTGCTGCTTCGCCTGCGGCCTCAAGTTCAAGCTCGGCTACGACGACTCGCTTGATGTGGTCGGCGTTCACGGCGTCGGCGGTTTGACCGGCACCGTCCTTATCGGCTTCTTCGGCGAGGGAACCGGCCTGTTCGCCGGCGGCGACTACAAGCAGCTGCTGGTTCAGGTGGTCATCGCCCTGTGCGCCATCCTCTACTCCGGCGTGATGACTGCGATCATCGCCTTCGTGCTTGAGAAGACGTTGGGTTGGCGCGTCACCGAAGCTCAGGAGGTTGGCGGCATCGATCTTGCCGATCAGGGTGAGCGTGCCTACGATTTTGCTGGTACTGCCAGCTCCGTTCTCAAGGAGGTGAAGTGAGATGAAGCTCATCACTGCTATCATCCAGCCCCATAAACTCGACGAGGTCAAGGAGGCTCTTGCAGCCGCCGGCGTGCATGGTCTGACCGTTTCCGAGGCTAACGGCTATGGCCGTCAGCGCGGACACACCGAGGTCTACCGTGGCGCCGAATACACCGTCGACCTTATTCCGAAGATTCGCGTGGAGGTGCTTTCCGATGACGCCGATGCCGAGACGCTGGTCGGTGTGATCGCCAAGGCGGCGGGCACCGGAACTATCGGCGACGGCAAGATCTGGGTTGCGCCGCTTGACTCCGTGACTCGCGTGCGCACCGGGGAGACCGGTTCCGCGGCGATCTGATATAAGCGCCCACCGCCAGCCTTGGGGTGGGTAAATGAGACAGGAATCCCCGTGCGCGTTGTTCGTGTGCGGGGATTCTGTTCTCTGTGGTCGCGGATGGCGGCTGCTGATATGTGGGGCCTGCGGGACTGTGGATCTGCGGGTTTCGGGCTGAAGGGGAAGGTGGTGTCGGATGACCAGTCCGGTGGATGGTTTGAAGGCGCGGTTCATGGCGATGAGTCAGCCGGATGACGATGGGGTGTACCGCAACGGCGCGGCCAAGCGTCGAGCTCGCGGCGAACTTGCCATGCGGTGTCTGCGCGAATTGTGGCGGCAGGCGGTTGACGAGTTGCCGTTCGACGTGCCGGAGGCCGGTGTGGGGCTGGCTGCGGTCGGTTCGCTGGCCAGGGGGCAGATCGGCCCGAGTTCCGATCTGGATCTGGTCATTATGTATAGCGGTCGTGCGTTGAACGATGAGCAGCTCAATATGCTGGCCAATAAGTTATGGTATCCGCTGTGGGATTCCGGCCTTGACCTTGACCATTCGGTGCGCACGCGCGCGCAGTGCGAGGCGGTCACCGACTCGGATCTGCCGGCCGCCATGGGATGGCTGGACGTCAAGCCGATCACGGGCGACACGAAGCTCATCGCCGATACCGCCACTTCGATTCTTGAGCGTTGGCGCCGTGCTGCCCGCAAGCGTCTGCCTGAATTGCTTGATTCGGCGAAATCGCGTCTTGACGAGTTCGGCCGCGTGGCCTATGTCAATCAGCCTGACATCAAGGAGGCGCGCGGCGGCCTGCGCGATGCGGTGCTGGTGTCGGCGCTGGCCGCGTCGTGGTTGGCGGACCGCCCGCATGGCGTGTATGACGAGGCGGTGGATCGTTTGTTGGATGTACGCGACTGCATTCACCTGGTGGCCAGGAAGGACACGAATCTGCTGCTCGCGCCGTATCAGGCGCGGGTGGCGATGATGATGGGGCTGGCGGACCCGACGTGGCCGGACGAGGAGCGAGACGCCCGGGCCGTTGACGATTTGCAGACCCTGCTGGCCCAGTATGGCCGCAGGGTGGCGTTCGCCCTGGATTCCACGGCCTCCCGCGCCGAGCATTCCCTGGTGCACGAGAAGCCGCGGTTCGCCTTCTTCCAGATGCTGTCGCCCCGGGGGGGCGGCAGGCGGGAGGCGCCGCAGTTCGATGTGGTCGCTCCGGGCGTGGCCAAGCATGAGGGGGAGATTGTGCTGGCGCCGAATGTCGATCCCCGCGATGACGCCAATCTTGCGTTGCGGGTGGGTGTGGCCGCCGGCGAATTCGGGCTGGAGATCAATCCCGTGACGCTGCTGAATCTGCGCAACTGCCCGATTCATGACAATGCGTGGGATGACGAGGCGCGTGGGCTGTTCATTCGGTTGCTGGCCGTCGGCCCGCATCTGATGCAGGTGTGGGAGGAACTGGATTATGTGAATCTGCCCGGCCGCTGGATTCCCGAATGGCTGGCCATTCGCAATCGTCCGTCGGCTTCCGCCGCGCATCGATACACGATCGACCGCCATATGGTCGAGGTGGTTTCCCGTCTGACGCGCGACGCTCCGAGCGGCGGCAGGTATGACGACAGGCATTATGCGGTATTGCTGCTGGCGGGCATGCTCCATGATCTGGGCAAGCGGCCGGGCATCGCCAATCATGCCGTCGAAGGTGCCCGGCATGTGCCGTTCATTCTGCGGCGCATGGGGTTCGACGATGCGACCGTGCGGCAGGTGACGTTGCTGGTGCGCGAGCATCTGACCCTGTCGGAGTTCGCGCAGCGTCGCGATCCGAATGATCCGGCCGTTGGCGGCGAACTGGCCGATCGGGTGGGCCGTGATCCGGCCATGCTCGACATGCTGTTCGATCTGACGCGTGCGGACGGATCCTCATTGGGTGCGACCTCCGGCGAGCTGATCACCAAGCAGTATGGCTGGAGCAAATGGCGTGCCGCCATCGTCGGTCAGATGTATGAGGCCGCGCGCGCCGCGCTGGTGCCGTCGTCGCCGCGATCGGGCGTCTAGCGCATCCACGCGTCGCCGCGGGTGCGGAGTCCATTGGCCAGTCCTCTGCCGCCGATGAACACCACGTTGATCAGCGTCCACAGCTCGACCATGCGCACGGCGTCATTCGGCGACAGCGCGGCATTGACGGCGAGCATGGCGATAATCGATCCCGCGTAGACGACGGCGACCATGCAGCAGGTGCCGGCGAGGAACCGATAGTCGCCCGCGCCGATGAGGATGCCGTCGAGCGCCCACATCCATCCGCCCAGAGGCAGGAAGAGGCCGAGTGTGACCATGCCGACGGTGATGAGATGCTGCACCTGCGGCGTGGGGCTGAATAACGGTGAGCCGACGAAGCCCAGCGCGATCAGTGCCGCGCCGA
Organism: Bifidobacterium sp. UBA744; assembly: GCA_002298605.1. GTDB lineage: Bacteria > Actinomycetota > Actinomycetes > Actinomycetales > Bifidobacteriaceae > Bifidobacterium. The sequence continues at coordinate 7,121 of DBKS01000054.1, forward strand.
TGCCGACGCCCATCACGGCTCCCATGCGACCGGTGATGGACGTGAGCGCCTGCGCTTCGCCGTATCGATTGGCGCCCAGCGCCGTGGCGACTATCGCCTGTCCGCCGATGCCGATGGCGTCGAGCATGTTGATCACGAAGTTCCATGCCGAATTCACCGCCTGGTATGCGGCCAGCACCTGTCCGCCCATGCGGGCCGCGAGCATCACCGTGCCCACCATGCAGGCCCGCAGGGCCAGTGTGCGCACGAACAGCGGCAGCCCGTCGCCGGCGGTGGCGAGAATGCCGCCGAGGCGTGGACGCCAGCTGGCGCCTTCGGCTTTGGTCCATCGCATGGCCCGCCATGTCAGCATGATGCCCATGCTCCACTGCGCGATCATCGTGGCCGTGCCGGATCCGGCGATGCCCCAGTCCAGTCCCCAGACGAAGAGCATGTCGAGCAGCGTATTCACCGCCGCGCCCGCCATGGCCGTGATGAGTGTGACGCGCACTGCGCGCAATCCCCGGAAGATGCCGTTTGCCGCGTAGACCAGCAGCATGCCGGGCAGGCCGAACACGGTGGCGTTGACGTAGCGTCGCGCCTGATCCAGCACGCCGCCCTGCGCGCCCAGCGCGATGCACAGCGGTTCGCAGCACCAGGCGATTGCCGCCGCGACCGCCATGCCGATGATGAGCGCCAGCCACATGCCGTCGATGCCCGTTTCGAGTCCGCGCTTGCGTTGTCCCGCCCCGATGAGTCGCGCCACCTGCGAGGTGGTGCCGTAGGCGAGGAAGACGCACAGGCCCACGGTGGTGAGGATGATGGTGGATCCGATGGACAGTCCCGCCAGCGCGTCGTCGCCGATATGCCCGACGATGGCGGTGTCGATGAGGATGAAGGCCGGTTCGGCGATGAGTTGGCCGAATGTCGGCACTGCGATGGTGAGGATGCGTCGTCTGGCGTCGGGTCGGCTGATGGTTGCGTCGCGCGCGGGTTGTCCGCCTTCGCTGGATGATGTCATGGTGCCCAGCCTAGTCGGGCGTCCTCCGGCTCCGTTGCCGGTTGCATGGCAACGTACCTGTAGCACTGTGTTTACCATATGGCAAGTTGGAGGTCGTCTGCGCACATGCTATCCCCAAGTTGTCCACATGATTATCCCCATGGTGTGGATAACTTGCGCACTTACACACTTCGACACGCCCTGATTGTGGATAACTATTTTTTCTATCCACAGCAGCGTCGAAGCCGCGGTGCCGACCTGCTGTGCAAGCCTGCTGCCTATACTGGGGACCATGGCAGACGGAATGGTTGGGGCGCTTGCCCCCGGACGAAACGGTTCAGGCAGGGGGGAGACGGTCTTTGACCGCATCCCGCCGCATGACGACGATGCGGAAATGGCGGTGCTCGGCGGCATGCTGATGAGCAAGGACGCGATCGGCGAAGTCAGCCAGATGATCGACGTCACCGATTTCTACCAGCCGAAGCACCAGACGATCTACGAGGCGATCATCAGCCTGTTCTCGGCCAGCCAGCCCGTGGATGCGGTGCTGGTGGCCAACCAGCTGCTCAAGGACGGCGATCTGGAGAAAGTCGGCGGCGCCGACTACCTGCACAGCCTGATCAACGCGGTGCCCACGGCGGCAAACGCCACATATTACGCGCAAATCGTGCATCAGCGCGCGATCCTGCGCAATGTGATCGCGGCCGGCACCAAAATCGCCCAGCTCGGATACTCGGCCGAGGGCTCGCAGGCCGAGGACGTGGTCAACCTCGCCCAGTCCGAAGTATATGAGATGGCGGTGGGCAAGGTTCGCCAGGACTACACCGCCATCGGCCCGGTGGTGCACGACGCGCTCGACCAGCTCGACAAGCTGCAATCCGGCGAGATGGAACGCGGCGTCCCCACCGGATTCCGCGACATCGACGACCTGACCCAGGGCCTGCAGCCCGGCCAGATGATCGTAGTGGCGGGCCGACCGGCCATGGGCAAGTCCACATTGGGCATCGACTTCGCGCGCGCGGCCGCGTTGCACCACCATATGACGTCGATCGTGTTCAGCCTTGAAATGAGCAAGGTGGAGCTGGCCCAGCGCATCATCTCCGCCGAAACCAACATCCCGCTGGTGGCGCTGCGCCGCGCCGACGACATCACGCCCGAACGCTGGAACACCCTCAACCAGTTCTGGGGCAAGCTGGAGAACGCGCCGCTGTTCATCGACGATTCGCCCAACATGAGCCTGATGGAGATCCGGGCGAAATGCCGCCGGCTCAAGCAGACCAACGATTTGAAGCTGGTGGTGATCGACTACTTGCAGCTGATGAGCTCGGGCAAGGCCGTGGAGTCCCGCCAACAGGAGGTCTCCGAGTTCTCCCGCGCGTTGAAGCTGCTCGCCAAGGAGCTGGAGGTGCCGGTGGTCGCCCTGTCCCAGCTGAACCGTGGACCGGAAATGCGCAACGACAAGAAACCGCAATTGAGCGATCTGCGTGAATCCGGCTCCATCGAGCAGGACGCCGACGTGGTGTTCCTGGTCCATCGGCCGGACTTCTACGACAAGGAGGACCGTCCCGGCGAGGCCGATATCATCATGGCCAAGCACCGCAACGGCCCGACCGAAACCTTCCATCTCGCGTTCCTCGGCGCCACGTCCAAATTCAAGGACATGCCCCAGGATTACAACAGTCAAGGGGTGTGATGATGAGCGGCAAACCTTGGTATTCCTTCGCCACACCGGCCATCGGCAAACTGGTGCGTATCGCCTCCCGCCTGACCCGGCACGGTGGCTCGGCGTTTCCCGGCAAAGTGGTCGAAAGCTTCGATCCGGGATTCCTGTCCCGCACGCTGACGCAATTGCCGGGCGGCGTGGTGCTGGTCTCCGGCACGAACGGCAAAACCACCACCACGCGCATGGTGGCTTCCATGCTCGGTGATCTGGGTATGCGGGTGTTCACCAATCCCACCGGCTCGAATTTCACGCGCGGCGTGGTGTCCGCGCTGCTCACGCAGGTGGATCTGTCCGGCCGGCTGAACGCCGACATCGCCGTATTGGAGCTGGATGAGGCGTACGCCGTGCATTTCGTCAGGCAGGTGCGGCCCAGGTACGCCTTGCTGCTGAACGTGATGCGCGACCAGCTGGACCGTTTTGGCGAAATCGACAACACCGCACGGTTGCTGGGCCATGTGGCCGAGACGACAAGCGGAACCTTGGTGCTGAACCGCGAGGATCCGCGTATCGCCGCGCTCGCCGCGCTGGCGCCGCAGGACACCCAGGTGCGCTATTTCGGCCTGTCCGACGATCTGAGGCGATTCTTCCCCTCCGACGACGAGATGACCACCACGGTGGCGATGGAAAGCGCCGGTGCCCAGGCCGGCGAGGTTGTCGAGTCCGGGGCCGTCGATGGTGACGACGAGGACGACGAGGACGATACCGTCATTTCCGGAACCCTTGACGCCGATCCCGACGCCCGGTCGCTGCCGTCCCGCTCGCTGCCCGCCGATGTGACGCTGGCCGGTGTGGGCGATCATCGGGCCGTGTTCGCGATGGACGGTCATGAATACGCCGCCGAGGTCCAGCTTGAAGGCGTCTACAATCTCTTCAACGCCGCCGCCGCGCTGGCCGTGACGCGCGCCGTCAAGCCGGACGCCAGCGCCGATCGGCTTGTCGACGCCGTCTCACGGGTGACCCCGGCCTTCGGCCGCGGCGAGGTCATCAGGGTCAACGGTTCGCCGGTCGAATTGCTGCTGGTGAAGAATCCCATGGGATTCCGCCTGTCGCTGGCCAGTTTCAATGCCTCCGCGGCGGACACGATGATCGTCATCAACGACGAATACGCCGATGGACGCGACATGAGCTGGCTGTGGGATGTCGACTTCACCTCGTTGAGGGGAGGACATGCCGATGACGCCGCCGGCGGCGGCGTGGCCATGGTGTCGGGCATGCGCGCCTGGGACATGGCGCTGCGCCTCGGCTATGACCAGGTGCCCGTCGCGGCCGTCGAGCCGAATATCGAAAAAGCGCTGGATGTCTTCGTCGCCGCCGATCCGGGGCGGGCGAAGCATATCTACTGCACATACACCGCGATGCTCGCGGTTCGCGCGGCGCTGGGACATGTCACCGATGTTGCGGATGCGGGGGTTGGACGATGAACGAAACGGTGATCGACGTGGTGTCGCTGTATCCGAAGGATATGAACATCTACGGCGATTCGGGCAATGTGCTGACGATTCGCCGCCGCTTGGAGCTCTACGGTTACGAGCCGCGCATCCATATGATCAACCAGAACGACCCGTGGCCCGATCACGTCGACATGATCCTTGGAGGCGGGGGCCAGGACACCGGACAGAAGAAGATCACCCGCGATCTGTTCCGCCGGGCCGATCTGCTACGCGGCCTTGCCGCCGATGGCATGCCGATGCTGATGATCTGCGGCATGTACCAGTTGTTCGGCGAATATTTCGAAACGTCGGAAGGCGAGCGGCTGAACGGGCTCGGCATCATCGGCGCGTATACCGTCGGCAAATCGACCCGTCTCATCGGCAACCTGGTTGAGAAAAGCGACGAATTCGGCGAGATCATCGGCTACGAGAACCATTCGGGCCAGACGTTCCTGCGGGACGACACCGATCCGCTCGGCTATGTGACGTCAATCGAGGGGGCTGGCAATAACGGCGAGGACGACACCGAAGGTGCTCGCGTGCACAATGTGATCGGCACCTATATGCACGGCTCGCTGTTGCCCAAGAACCCCGCCATCGCGGATTTCCTGATCGCCAAGGCGGCGGAACGCCGGTACGGTTCGTTTGATACGTCGCGGCAAAGCACCGAGCAAGCCGATGCGCTCCGTCATCTGGACAAGGTGGCCGAAGCCGCCCGTCATGTGGCCGCGTCGCGCCCGCGCTGAGCCTCGTACGAGTCGCATACGGTGGGCCCGGTTTGCACCGGTTCCGCGCCGGTTCCCGTGCGGCCTACTGCCGGCCTTGTCCCCTGAGATACCCCTTGACGTAGTAGGCGGATAGCGCGGAGATGAACAGCACGAAACTCGCGGCGTTGGTGATCCATCCCGTCGCGCCCAGTTCGCCGCCCAAGCCGAATGCGGAGAACAGGAACTGGGAGATGATAAGCACCAGGAACACGATGATGGTCAGCGCCCCGAACGAGCCGACCTTGCAGGCGTCGGCGGCGCCGCGGAACCCCAGGAACGCGAGGATGCAATACAGCACCGCCTGTGCGCCCGCAAACAGGCCAAGGGCCAGCGTCCAGCTGCGCAAACCGAGCTCAAGTCCCGGCTCCGCCTCCACGGTCTGTCCGGGATCGAGGGATCCCAGCGACGCGAAGGAGACGCCGGCCAATAGTGCGCTGACGGCCGCGAACCCGACCAGCAGCACGGCCATAACCCTGATGGTTGCCATCCATCCGGCGATTTTCGTATGCGAAGCGGTGGTCATGCCGGTACCTCCTGTCTCACTGGTTGTGGGGATATCGTCTCCCGGGCGCTTCCAGCATACGCGCAGGCGTCATACCGTCGCCGCGGCCATCCCCGAAAGCGGGGTTCGCGGAGTAGTATGAACATTACGTGCACCGTCGCATGGACGGCGCCGCGGATCAAGGAGGCGTACCATGGCTGATCTGAAGTTTGGAGAGGGCCTGCGCAAGGTGTTTCTGGCGGGTGTCGGCGCCCTGGCCACTGGATACGAAAAAGGCAGCGAGCTCGTCGATGAGCTTGTCAAAAAGGGCGAACTGACCGTTGAGCAGGGTAAAACCCTCAACGAAGAACTCAAGCGCACGGTGAAGGAGGCCACCGCACGGAAGCCCGGTGAGCCGGACGAGCCGATCGACACCACGGTGGCCGGCGGTCCCGCCGACACGGAGGCCAAGTCCGAGGCGTGAGCGGCACCACTCCTGACGCCCTGGAGGACGTCCCGATCGCATCCGCCGACCGGGACGCCGCCTTCGACGATTACGCGCCGGGCCGCAACGAACAGACGCTGATGCTGTTCGGCTCCCGTCGCGACGACTTCTCATCGCGCTACCACCTGACCCGCCGGGGCAGGTTCAAGCGCATCCGGCAAATCTGGAACATCGCCCGGCGGTTCGATCTGCGGCATGGACTGACACCGGTCACGATGCGTCTCATGTTCGAGGCGCTTGGCCCCACCTTTGTCAAAGTCGGGCAGATTCTGTCAATGCGAAGCGAAATGCTGCCGCAATCCTTCTGTGACGAGCTTGCCAAACTGCGCGCCGACGCCGACCCCATGCCCTATTCCGTGGTGCTTGACACGCTCGCCGCGGAATACGGCCGACCGGTGACGGAGATTTTCCGGCATATCGATCCGACGCCACTCGGTTCCGCGTCCCTGTCGCAGGTGCATCGCGCAACCCTGGTCACCGGCGAGGACGTGGCCGTGAAGGTGCAGCGCCCCGGCGTGCGCGACACCATGGCGCAGGACGTGTCGATTATGCGTTCCGTGGCGCGCTACGCCGCGAAATTCGTGCATGCCGCCCAGGTGATCGACCTGCAGGGCGTGGTCGAGGAGCTGTGGGACACCTTCGAGGCCGAAACCGACTTCCTGATCGAGGCTCGCAACCTCAGGGACTTCAAGCAGTTCTGCGCATCCTACCGCTATATGGACTGCCCCAAGCCATATATGTCGCTGTGTACCGAGCATGTGGTGGTGATGGAGTACGTGGAGGGCATTTCGGTGTCGCATCCCCGACAGCTCGTCGCCGCCGGCTACGATCTGCAGGACATCGGCACCAAACTCGTCGACAACTACGCCACGCAGATCCTCGACGACGGTTTCTTCCACGCCGACCCGCATCCGGGCAACATCATCATTCGCGGCGGGCAGATCATGCTCATCGACCTGGGCATGACCGGCCGTCTCAACGCCAAAACCCGTTCGGTGCTGCGGGAGATGATCTTCGCCGTGGCCAAGCAGGATTCCCCCGCATTGGCTGACGGTCTGCTGCGATTCGCCGGCTCGGAGGCCAACCCCGACGACTATCCGTCGCTGCTGGCCGATCTGGACAGCATCGTCAAGGAGTTCGGCACCGTCGACCTCAGGGACCTCGACATCGCGGCGTTCCTCAATTCGCTCACGCAGCTCGCCGCCCGTCACCATATCGAGGTGCCGAGCACCGTGACCACCGTGGGCCGCGCGCTGGTCACGCTGGAGGGTCTGCTTGACGAATTCATTCCCGACGTCAATATGATCGAAATCATCTCGAGCCATATCGCCGCCAGCCGCTCCAAAGGCGACGCGGCCAGAGACGAGGCCAAAACCCTGGGGCTGGAGGGTATGCGGGCGCTTCATGGCCTGCTGTCCACATTGGGTGATGCCAGCGTCGCATCCCGGATGCTCACCCGAGGCCAGCTGAAGGTCAATGCCGAGCTGGTGGGGGCCGACGAGCCGATGCGGCTGCTGTCCGACATGGTGAACCGACTGACCATGGCGCTGATCGTGGTCGGCCTGTTCGTCGGATCGTCGATTGTGTATTTCGCCGGTATCAAGCCGGTGGTGTTCGGCATTCCCATCGTGGGCTTCCTCGGCTATGTGATCGCGTTCATCCTGTCCGCGTGGATCGTCGTCGACATCTATTTCAAGGGGCGCAGGTCGCGCAGGCGATAGCCGGCGGCCGG
>DBKS01000054.1:14758-22673 GCA_002298605.1 Bifidobacterium sp. UBA744
GGTGGCTGACAGTTGGCGGTTGGCAGACGATGGGCCGATTGTTAGCACGCTATAAGAAACCTCTATAATCGCCATAGGCGAAATCGGCGGATTTGCTATGCGTCGGGCGCGGCGCTTGGGTATTGTGGGTGTCACCTTAGATTCGCGAGCCGCCTGCGCGCGGCCGGACGCAACCCAAGGAGAGAGGAAAGACATGACCACCACTACTTCGCTGCTGCGCAAGGCCGCGGCACTGGCCGTCGCCGCCGGACTGTTCTTCACCGCCGGATGCGGTGAGGCCCCAACCGCCAGCGGCTCCGCGGCGACTTCCGATTCCGCTTCGAGCTCCTCCAGCTCAGATCTCAACACCGCCAACTACGACGCCATCATCAACGCCGGCGACGTGGCTGACGACGCCACCGTGAACGCCAACGCATGGGCCAAGTCCATTAAGGAAGCCGGCGTGCTCAAGGTCGGCGGCACCAAGACCTCGCAGCTGTTCTCGCTGCAGTCCACCAGCGACAACAAGGTGCGCGGCTTCGATGCCGGCCTGAGCCAGCTGCTCGCCCGCTACATTCTGGGCGACGCGAAAACCGAGCTGACCGTGGTCGACTCGTCCACCCGCGAGTCCGTGCTGCAGAACGGTACCGTGAACTCCGTGTTCGCCACCTACTCCATCACCGACAAGCGCAAGGAGAAGATCTCCTTCGCCGGCCCGTACTACGTCTCCCAGCAGGCGATTCTGGTGGCCAAGTCGAACAACGACATCACCGGCACCGATTCCCTGGCCGGCAAGAAGGTGGCTGTTCAGGCCGGGTCCACCGGTCCTCAGATCGTCGCCCAGGTGGCGCCGCAGGCGACCGTCCAGGAGTTCCAGACGGACGCCGAGGCCACCCAGGCCCTGCGTCAGGGCCGCGTCGACGCCTATGTGGTCGATCAGACCCTGCAGCTCGGCACGCTGGTGAAGTCCCCGAACGATTTCAAGATCGTCGGTGAGCCCTTCGGCAACAAGGACTCCTACGGCATCGGCCTTCCCAAGGACTCCGACGCCGCCGAGTTCGTGAACGCCTGGCTGAAGAAGGTCGAGGAAGACGGCACCTGGGCCAAGCTGTGGCAGGTCACCATCGGCGACCGCACCGGTGTGACGACCGTGCCGACCCCGCCGGAGATCCAGTGAGCGCCGTAACGGCAACTTCGGTTAGACAGCTTCGGTAAGTTTGTGACTATCGTCGATACCTCCTCCACATATGGAGGGGGTATCGTCATATTCCGGTGCGTATTGCAGTGCGCATTTCAGCGCATGGGTCGGCGTATGCGTCGTCGGTGCATGTGATGTGAGAAAGGAGGCGCAGGCATGCAGATCATCCAGGATTTCCAATATCTGGTCGCCACCTATGGCCAGTCGTTCGTCGATGCGTATCTAGTGTCGTTGCGTATCGCCGTGATTGGATTTGTGGGGGGATTCGCGCTGGCCATTGTGCTGACCGTGGCGCGCGTGAGTCCGATTCCGCCGCTGCGTGGCGCGGTGACCGTGTATGTGGAGGTGTTCCGCAACATGCCGGTTCTGTGTCTGCTGGTGTTCATCGTGTATGCGTTGCCTGATCTGGGCGTGGTCGTCGACTACGAGCCGAGCGCGATTCTGGCGTTGATACTGGTGTCGTCGTCGTTCGCATGCGAGAACCTGCGCACCGGCATCAACACCATTGACGCCGGGCAGATCCAGGCCGCCCGGTCGTTGGGGCTTGGGTTTCGGCAGATCGTCGGCTCGATCGTGCTGCCGCAGGCTTTGCGCTCCGTGGTGCAGCCCATGGTCACGCTCGCCATTTCCGTGATGATCTCCTCGTCGGTGGGTTCCCTTGTGCCTATCGCCCACAAGGAGCTGACCGGGCTTGTGGCGGACATCAACAACACCGAGGCGCTGGGCGTCACCACCTTCTTCGTGGCCGCGCTGATGTATGTGGCCACCGGCCTTATCATCGCATTCCTCGGACGTCGTCTTGAAAGGAAGCTTGCGATATGGCGATGACACCGACCGAGGCCGCCCTGTTCGAAATCGGCGGCCCGCGCGCCCGCAGGCGCATTCGCATCGGCACCATCCTGTCGGCCGTCGTACTGGCCGCTCTCGTGGCGTGGATTGTGTACCGCTTCTATCTGAAAGGTCAGCTCGACTCCCAGTACTGGTATTTCTTCGGCCAGCTCAATGTGTGGGAGTTCATCGGCATGGGTTTGGTGGGCACCATGCGCGCCGCGCTGGGCGCCGGCGTGATCGCCCTGTTCGTCGGCCTGGTGCTGATGCTCGGGCGCACCTCGGGCTGGGCGCCGGTGCGCTGGGTCGCCACCGCGTTCATCGAGTTCTTCCGCGGCACGCCAACGTTGCTGTTCATCTATGCGATGTTCTTGGTGCCGGCGCAGATGGGCCTGAAGATCTCCACCTACTGGATGGTGGTGATTCCCGTGTCCGCCTATGCGTCGGCCGTGCTGGCGGAGGTGTATCGCGCGGGTGTCAACGCGGTGTCCTCCGGGCAGAAGGAGGCCGGCGTTTCGCTGGGTCTGTCGAAATGGCAGAACTTCCGCTACGTAGTGATGCCGCAGATGTTCCGTATCGTGACACCCACCTTGGTGACGCAGCTGGTGGTCGTGGTGAAGGACACCTCATTTGGCTACGTAGTCACCTATCCCGAACTGATGGTGAACGCCAAGGTCATCATCGCCAACTTCTCCAGCCTGGTGCCGGTGTATTTGGTGGTGGCGCTGATCTATGTGCTGATCAATCTGGCGATCTCCCGTTTCGCCAACTGGTTGTCGCGCAGGCGCCATGTTGAGATTCTGCTGTAGCCGCAAGGCCTGCCGCGGGATGCAAGTTAGGCGGTCGGAGGGCTCGGCGGCGGTGGCCGTGCGAGCCCCGGCCCCCCATCTTGGTTGGCTTGATGCGATCTTCCCGGGGTGGTCGCAGTGCTAGGTTGAAGTCGAGGAACGAAAAGAACAACAAGACTGAAACGAACGAACAGAACAGTTGAGTCGGGCGTCAGCCGACTGGGAGGTTGTTATGGCCAAGAGTTTTGGATCCAAGCTGTTGCTTGCCGGCGTGGCCGCTGTTGGCGCCGGCGCCTTTGCCGTTGCGCCGCGTCTGGCCGCGGATAAGCGCCGCTACCGCGTGCCGTCGATTCTGAATGTGCCGTACGCGCATCGTGGATTGCATGACGCCGGATCCGGCTTGGTGGCCGGTTATGAGGAGGAGAGCGGCGACTACGTGGCGCTGGCTCGCCGCATGGCATTGCAGGCGGGCTACGCTTCCGAGGACTTCGAGGGGCCAATCGCCCCGGAGAACTCGCTGGCGTCGTTTGCCGCGGCCTGCGAGGCCGGATATGGCATTGAACTCGACCTGCAGCTCACCGCCGATGGGCAGGTGGTGGTGGTGCACGATTCCAACCTGGAACGGGTGGCGGGCGACCCGCGTCGCATCGCCAACCTGACCTACGACGAGCTGACCCGCATTCCGCTGTTCCCGGCCCCCGCCAAGCCAGGCGATGCGGTCGCCAAGCCGCTTGCCGGCGAAAAGGACGCGGACGCCGTGCAGTCGCGCGCAGCCGCCGCATACTTCCAGCACGTACCGCTGTTCTCCGATGTGCTTGATGTGGTTGCGGGCCGTGTGCCGCTGATCGTCGAATACAAATTCGAGGACAACTTCGAGTGGTCCGAGCGCGACGACGAACTCATGGAAAAGGGCGACGCGCTGCTTCGCGCCTATGACGGCCCCTACGTCATTGAATCGTTCCACCCCGGTGCGGTGAACTGGTACAGGCAGAACCGGCCGGAGGTCAACCGTGGGCAGTTGGCCGACGCCGCCGCCTTCGGCACCGACAAGCGTCAGATCGGTTCGTGGCTGGCCGGTTTGCTGGCCTTCGACTGGCTGTCCCGTCCTGATTTCGTGGCCTACGACTGGCATGGCGGCGACTCAGCGCAGATGCGCCTGACTCGCGCCATGGGCGCGACCACGGTGTCGTGGACCGTGCGCAGCTCCGCGGAATTACGGGAATCCGAGCCCTACTTCGATCATTACATCTTCGAGGCCTTCGTGCCGGACGCCGCCGCAACGAGCGCCGACTGAGAGCGACGTCGATACCGGAAAGCCTCGCCCCGAATATTCGCCGCCGTGCTGATTCCCTGCGATCAGTGCGGCGGTTTTGCGTTGACTGACGCGACACGCCAGCGTGGTTGCCGGCGCGCAGGCAGAGTGACCTTACGCCGAAATAAAAGTTAACGCCGTCCAAACTATCGCCGAATCACCAAGTTAACCTGGCCTTCGATTGGTATCACTGCTGTTTGGAATGCGCAATAAGTGATTCCAAACAGCATTCACATATCTCTTCGCGGGAATCTACGACTCCCGCCTAACAGAGTCCGCCGATTGCGGGCGTTGAAAAAGCAGAAGAAAGCCAATCGATTATGTCGCAAGCAGCAATGCAGGGCGCCGGCGCGTCCCGCGCAGCCATGCCCGGTACCGCAGGCTCCGGCAGGCGGCCGAGTCAGAGCGAATCATCCGAGTCGCCTCGCCGTCCCATCCATGGCGGTGCATTCATCTATCTGATCCCCGCCCTTATTGTTTTCGCGGTCTTCGTCATCTATCCGCTGATCCGCACGGTCATCCTGTCGATATCCGGCACCGACATCCTCGGTCGCCAGGGCGCGTTCGTGGGGCTACGCAACTTCCAGCGCGTGTTCTCCGATCCCGAATTCGGCAAGATCATGATGAACACGCTGCTATTCGCCATCTACACCGTCATCCCCACAATCATCCTGTCGCTGCTCATCTCCCTGATGCTCAACAAGGAATCCACCGTCAACCGCGTATTCCGTACGGTGTTCGCGCTGCCCTTCGCCTACTCCGTGTCGGCCGCGTCGATCATCTTCTCCGCGTTCTTCAACCCGGCGACCGGCCTGTTCAACGCGATCCTCGGCAAGTTCGGCGTCGGGCCGGTCGGCTGGCTCACCGACCCCCAATTCGCGCTTCCGGCCATCGCCATGACCACCGTCTGGATGAACATCGGCTACAACGTGCTCGTGCTGCTGGCGGGTCTCGGCTCGGTGCCCGACGAGATCATCGAGGCCGCGCGTCTCGACGGCGCCTCCGGCTTCAAGCTCCAGCGCCACATCCTCATTCCCCTGATTATGCCGCAGGTGTTCTTCCTGATGATCACCGACACCATCCAGTCGCTTGAAAGCTTCGGCCAGATCCACGTGCTCACCAAGGGCGGTCCGAATTCGTCCACCACCACGCTGGTCTACGACATCTACATGCACGGCTTTGCCAACAACAGCTCGAACTTCGGATATGCCTCCGCCGAGGCGCTGGTACTGATCCTTGTGGTTGCGGTGATCACGCTGATCCAGTTCATGCTCACCGGAAAGAAGGTCAACAACCAATGAGCAGCATCGTCGAATCGGTTTCCGTTCCCGTTCCCTCCGCGGTGCCCGCCAATCCCACGGACGGCATCAAGTTGGTGGATCCGGCGAACGTCGCCAAGAAGGCGGGTCGTTCCATTTCGCAGTCGATGGATTCCACCTTGCAGTCCGCCGGCTGGTCGCACGCCAAATACATGATCTCCAAAGTGATCGGCATGCTGGTGCTGCTGGTGCTGGCGGTCATCACGGTCTTCCCTGTGTATTACTCCTTCGCCGGAGCGCTGATGAAGCAGCAGGACATCGCATCCTATCCGCCGGCCATCTGGCCCGAGCATGGCATCACCGGCTCGAACCTCGCCACCGCCGCGCAAATCATTCCGCTGCTGCGCCAATACATCAACTCCTTCGGGTCCACGCTGGTGATCACCGTCGCGCAGATCTTCACGGCCACGCTGGTTGCCTACGCGCTGACCATTCTCAAGGTCAAGGGCGCCAAGGTCTGGTTCGCGTTTTTCCTCGGCACCATGATGATCCCCGGCGAGTCCGTGATCATCCCCAACTACCTGACGATCTCGTCGCTGGGCATGCGCAACACCTTCCTCGCGCTGGTGCTGCCGTTCCTCGCCTCCGGCTTCGGCATCTTCATGATGTATTCGTTCATGCAGCAGTTCCCCATGGAGCTGGTTGAGGCGGCCCGCATCGACGGCGCCTCCAACCTGCGCCTGCTGTGGTCGATCGTGCTGCCGTTGTGCCGCCCGGCCATCGCATCGCTGGGCATCTACACCTTTCTGACCCATTGGAACGGCTTCTTCTGGCCGCTGCTGGTCACCGAAACCCCGGAAATGCAGACCATCCAGATCGGCATTACGCAGCTGCAGTCGCCCGATGAGTTCAATCCCGGCCTGATCATGGCCGGCGCGGTGCTCGCGGTGATCCCCACGCTGTTCATCGTGGTCCTCGGCCAGCGTCAGATCGTGCGCGGTCTGACCGCCGGCTCCAGCAAGTGACGGGCCATCGTCCGTCGTCGACGACCGGCTCATTGAGATTTCAAGTAATAACAAGGAGAAAACCACTATGAAGAAGATCGCACGACTGGCGGTGGCCGCGGTGGCCGCCGCTGCTATGATCGCGCCGATGGCGGGCTGCGGAGCCACGCAGGCCAGCACGCCCAAGGAGGCGGACGGTTCGATCACCGTCAACTTCTGGCATTCGATGTCCGGCACCAACGGCAAAACCCTCGACACGCTGATCCAGAAATTCAACGATCAGAACAAGGGCAAGATCACCGTCAAAGGCACCTTCCAGGGCAAGTACGACGACACGATCACCAAGTACAAGTCCGCCGTGCAGTCCGAATCCACCCCGAGCCTCATCCAGATCTACGATATCGGCTCGCGTTTCATGATGGATTCCTCCACCGTCACCCCGATGCAGAACTTCATCGACAAGGACGGCTACGACGTCTCCGACCTTCAGCCCAACGTCGCCGGCTACTATTCGGTGAACGACAAGTTGTGGTCGATGCCGTTCAACACCTCCATGCCGGTGCTGTACTACAACAAGGACCTGTTCAAGCAGGCCGGACTTGACCCGGACAAGGCGCCCGCCACGCTCGACGAGGTGAAGGCCGCCGCCGAGAAGCTGTCCGCAAAGAACGGCGGTCCCGCGCAGTACGGCTTCAACGCCGCCATCTACGGCTGGTACGTGGAGCAGGAGATCGCAGCCTCCGGCGAACAGTACTGCACGCCCGAGAACGGCCGCAAGTCCGACCGCGCCACCGCCTTCACCTTCGACAACGACTCCGCCGTGACCTTCCTCAATTGGTGGAAGGGCATGGTCGACGCGGGCATCGCCGGCAACACCGGTACCGACACCAGCGCCGCGACCAACGCCTTCGAAACCGGCACCGTCGGCATCACCCTCGAATCCACCGCCTCGCTGGCCGGCATCATGTCCGCGGCCAAGGAGAAGGGCTTCGAAGTCGGCGTGGGCAACTATCCGAAGATCTCCGACAACGACTCCGGCCCGATCATCGGCGGCGCCTCGCTGTGGATCTCGAATGTAAAGCACTCCGACGAGGAGCAGAACGCCGCCTGGCAGTTCGTCAAGTTCCTCTCCTTGCCTGAGAACCAGGCTGTGTGGCACACCGGCACCGGTTACTTCCCGACCTCCAAGAAGGCGCTGGAGGATCCGGTCGACCAGCAGTGGCGTCAGCAGTACCCGCAGTTCGACGTGGCTGTCAAGCAGCTCGAGAGCACGAAGCTGTCCACCGCAACGCAGGGTTGCTCGGCCGGCGTGATGCCGCAGGCCCGCAAGGCCGTTGAGAAGGCATTGGAGCAGGTGTTCCAGGGCTCCGATCCCAAGACCGCGCTGTCCGAGCAGGTCAAGGAGATGCAGACCGCGCTCGACGACTACAACAACTCCGTGAAGTGACGCAAGCGATGGCTGTGCGCCACGGCGGGTTTTCGGCGTCATGCTGAGCGCCCGCGCGGGCTCTGCAGGCCGCCACGTGCGTCACGAACGATGAGGTCCC
>DBKS01000054.1:22688-28638 GCA_002298605.1 Bifidobacterium sp. UBA744
GGGACCTCATCGTTCGTGACGCGCTGTGTTGCGTGTTGCGTGCTGCGCGTCAGTCGATGACGCCGTACAGGCGGTCGCCGGCGTCGCCAAGGCCGGGCACGATATAGCACTTGTCGTTGAGCTTCTCGTCGACCGCGCACACCACAACCTTGAAGTCGATGGACGGATCGATATGCTCCTCGACGAACTTGATGCCTTCGGGGGCGGCGATGATGTTGATGGCGGTGACGTCCTTGGCTCCACGCTCAACCAGATAATGCGTGGCCGCAACAAGCGTGCCGCCGGTGGCCAGCATCGGATCGATCAGGAAGCATTGGCGGCCCGTAAGATCTTCGGGCAGACGATTCGCATATGTGACCTGCTGGGTGGGGTGTTCCTCATCGCGCTTCATGCCCAGAAAACCGACTTCCGCGGTGGGGATGAGGCGGGTCATGCCATCAAGCATGCCCAGGCCGGCGCGCAGCACGGGGACGATCAGCGGGCGCGGTGCGGCCAGCTTTTTGCCGGTCATGGGCGCGACCGGGGTCTCGATGGGTTTGTCCACCACGGACAGGTTGCGGGTGGCTTCGTAGGCCTCGAGCATAACGAGTTCGGAAACCAGCTCGCGGAAAATGGCGGAGGGGGTGTTCTTGTCGCGCAGTACGGTGAGCTTGTGCTCGACCAGCGGATGATTCAATACATGGAGTTCCATACTTTACAGCCTAGCGCCTGATGGTTGCGGTCGTGCACGTGGGGGAGCGGCCGTGTTGCGCATTGGCCGAGCCGAGTGACGGGTAACGGGGGAACAAGAGAGGAAGCGCCGAACCGTGAAAGCGCCTGTCGGCGCAAAGGCCGCTCGCGGCGGCAAAAAATGGAGCCCGGGGCTTAAGCACGGCCCGACGCGCTCTTTAGTATAGGGTATGACTTCGCCAATATGCACGTCGGCATGCCGAGTCTGTGGTATTTTGCGTGATTTTTGGTCGATGTCGTGCGGTTGTTGGTGAGTTGACTGGCTGATTGGGCGCTGGAACGCGTTTGGGTGGGCGACCGGCGAATCTATTTTTGATTCTTTCATATCTGGCGATATATCAATGCGTTTTTAGTGGTGAAAACGGTGGATACAACGTTATAGGAGCCTGTTTTTGGGGCATGTGGTCGAGCCGCTTTCCACAGAAAATGTGGAAGAATCTAAAAAAGATTCTTTCACAGCGGCCGAAGCCTCCGGCGATGGCAGCTGCGTCCCTGCCTCAGGGAGTTCGAGCCTGTGATGGGGCTGCTGTTGTGCTATTCCCTCAAAATTCGGTCAGTCATCCGGACCCCCTGGTCGGTACGCGCAATCCGGTAGCCGTCGTGCGTGGCCCGGTCGTTTACTGCACCGAGGAATCCGGCAGCCTGAAGCCGCTATGAAGCTGCCGTATCCACTGCATCGCCGCCGCCGAGACCGCCGACGGGGTGCATAGCCGACGAGCTCAACGACATCGAACGCGTGGAGGTTCCAGCTTCCAAGCGTGCGAAGGACGGCGATGATGTTCCGTTGCATGCGGACGCCCATGAGACTCTGCCAGACCTGCCAGTCATGCCGAAGCTCATTTCGTACCACGCACAGGCCTGCCGTGAGATCGGCTAGATGCAGGTTTGGTTCGTTTCCGACTTCTGAGAGTCGCAAACGAATCCGTTCCAAATTCACGGATGCTTGGACCCATACGGGTGTCCGCGCTGTATAAAAACTAGGAAACGGAATAAAACAATGAGCGCAACAACTGCTTCGGCACGGTCCGGCGTTGCAAAGCTGCCGCTGAGGGAGAGGCCTCCTTCATCTTCTGCGTTATGGCCGGTAGTCTGCTGCCCGTCACCATTTCGTCGTACATCATGCATTTCCCATACGGATGTGATTTCCGCCGTGGTGTGGGGTTTCGTCGTGGGCCGCGCCAGCGTCAAGCGGGGGCAGAGCCGCCCGTGATTCCTGCGGCTATGCGTGCTGTTCGCGGTTGCCGCTTCCATCGCGTTCATCGCGCCGAGCCTGCCGAAGTCTGTCGAGCGACGGCATGAAGTTCTGGTATGTCCGATCTCCTACATTCTGGCCGCCGGCGCCAAAGGAAAACTGGCAGTGGGATACTCTTGGTTTGTGGCCTTCATGGTCTACTTGGCTGCCCAGTCTGCTCCGTCATCTTCTGGGCGAGTGACGTCAGCGGCCATGCAATCGCCTGTGATATGCCGTTCGGCATACTGGGTCGACACCATGGACTATGCGAATTGAAGACCAGTGTGCATGCCGCGAAGCTGAACAAGTGAGCCGTCGCCTCCAGCCTGATTCGTTCCATTCTCCGTATTCGCCGGCGGCGCTGGGATGCGGGCGAATACGGAGAATGGGTGGATCCGTCCCACTGTGATGGTTCGCGTTGGTGCGGTTGTGGCGGCTGCGGTTGTATGGTTTTGGCCGCTTGCTGGACGTTATTCGAGTTTGCCGTGTCGCCAGAGGCTGGCGCCGTGGCGGAAATCGTTGGCGGTGTGCTGCAGGGACGCGGCGTTGTGCATCAGTCGGGCCGTCATGGTGCGGCGGCGCGCTTCGGTTCGGAGTCCCGCGCATACCACATCGCAAAAGGCGCTCGCGCGTTCCAGCGCCACGGCGAAGTCGCCGGTGAAAGCCCCGGAGAGGATCGAGTCGGCGATGCGGGCGATGTCGTCCTCGGTGGGGGCCTGGTCCACGCCGGCGATGGCCGATGCCGCGGTGGCCACGGGTTCGCCCACGCGCCAGAGTCGTGAGATGGAGTCGCGGTTGCGGTGCATCCATGTGCGCAGCATGTAGAGGCGCCAGAGCACTCCTGGCAGCGAATCCGGCTCGGCGTGGCTCCAGAGTTCCGCCACCAGATCCACTCCCTCGGTGTCAACCAGCGTGAGCACGCGGGCCACCACTTGGGGGTCCTGGGTGCGGTGCACGCGGTCCAGCAACGAGGCGGCCGTGGTGTGGGCCAGTTCGCTGATCCGTTCGGGATCCTCGCCGCCGGCGATTTGGTTGACCATTGCGGGGTCGAGTTGCGAGGGGCGTGCGGGTCGTGATGCACCCAGTCGTGCCGGGGCGAATGATGATCCGGCTGCGTGAACGGATCCGGAGGAACTAATAGACAAGTGGCGTCACTTTCTGAATGTCGATGATCTTCGGGCCGCCGGCTCCTGTGACCACGCGCAGGACTATTGCCGTGCCGGTGGGCATGTAGGGGGTCGATCCGATCAGGCGTTTACCCAGCGCCTTGGTTATGCACAGTTTACGCAGATGGGTGAAGATTCCCCCGATAACCGGCCTGTGCATGCAGATGGCCGTGTTGTTGCCGGTCGTCAGGGCCCGTGTGATTTCCGAGAGGAAGGAGTCCCATGACGATTCGGGATTGGCCGCGTAGGCGTCCTCGGTGAGTGGTTCGACGGAGTGCAGCGGCAGTCCGGTCTGCCAGGAGTACGCTTGCAGTGTTTCACGGCATCGCACCCATGGGGAGCTGACGAGCCGCGTGGGATTGAAACAGGCGAGTTCCCGGTTGAGCGAGAACGCCGCCGCGGCCCCGCGTGGGGTGATCGGACGTTCCGCGTCGCTGCCGGTCCACGTTTTGCGGGCTTCGGCTTTGGCGTGCCTTACCAGCAGGATGGTGTGCGCCGCCGTGTCGCCCTCCTCCACGCGGTCGACGAAGGAGTCGAGGATTTCGCGGTCCAGCGGATGGGACAGCACATGCCGTGTGCGGGGGATCGGCAGCCAGACCACGTTGTCGATTTCGTTGCGGTCTGCCAGATGGATGGGGCCGAAGGCCAGATGACGCAGCAGCGCCTGCTCGCTGGTGATGGGCCGGGCCGTCCAGTAGCGCACATGCTTGGTGCTGACGCCTTTGAGTTTGCTGCGTTTGGTGTTGTGGCCCTCGTCGGCGAGTGGATATTCGACGTCGCCAAGGTAGGTGCCGAGTTCAACCGGCAGACCTGTTTCCTCGCCGATTTCGCGGACGGCGGCGTGGCAGTGCGTTTCGTTGGGGTCGAGTTTGCCCTTGGGCCATGTCCAGTCGTCGTATCGTGGGCGATGGACCACACAGACTTCGAGCTCCTCCAAGGCGGAATGTGGCATGGCTCCCGTGGGTATGCCGCCGTTGTCCGAGAATTTCATCCATCCCCGGAAATCGTTGCGCCATCGGTAGAGCACGCCTCCAGCTGCCTCTACAACCTGTGCCATGTCGGTCCTTCCGGATTGCTGTATGCGTTTCTATTCTCCGCGTCATCGTGGTTGGTGTTCCGTTCCCTCGCGACGACGTTGTGCGGTGGCAGTGGGTTGGCGTACGTTGCGTAACCGTTTGACTATGTTGTTTTGTCGCTGCGATTCCGAGTACGCAAAAGGCCGATGTCCCGGTGGGAATCGGCCTTTACTTCCAGACGCAGATTTCACGATAGCACAGATGCGCGGCGGCGGGCGGAGGACGACCGTCGCCGCGTCCATCAATCGATTCGCTCTGGGCGGCGTGGCGACTCAGCGGTTGCCGCGTCCGCGCGAGTGCCTGCGGATCAGATAATCCTGGCAGTCGACCAGCGGCTGACCGTTCTCATCCGTGGAATGGCGCTCATAGGTGCCGTCCGGCAGCATATGCCAGGAGCTGGTGGTGTCCGCCATCTGCAGGTCGATGTATTTGATGAGCTCATCCACCTGTTCCGGGGCGCTGATGCGAACCAGCGCCTCCACGCGACGATCGAGGTTGCGGTGCATCAGATCGGCGGAACCGATCCACACCTCCGGGCCGGAAATCGGTCCCTCGCCGATCTGCGGCCCGTCGGAGTTGCAGAAGGCGTAGATGCGGGAGTGCTCCAGGAAGCGTCCCAGGATGGAGCGTACGCGGATGTTCTCGGACAGGCCGGGAACGCCGGGCTTCAAGGCGCAGATGCCGCGTTCGACGATGTCGATTTTGACGCCGGCCTGCGAGGCGCGGTACAAGGCGTCGATGGTCTTCTCGTCGACAATGGAGTTGACCTTGATCTTGATCCAGGCCTCCTTGCCGGCCTTGGCGGCCTCCTCCTCGCGGCGGATGCGGGCGACCAGACCGGTGCGGATGGTGCGCGGGGCGACCAGCAGACGGTGGAAGCTCGACTTCGGGGCGTAGCCGGACAGCTGGTTGAACAGTCGCGTCAGGTCCTGACCGACCACCGGGTCGCAAGTGAGCAGACCCAGATCGGTGTAGATACGGGCGGTCTTCGGATTGTAGTTGCCGGTTCCCACATGGCAGTAGCGCCTGAGGCCGTCCGGCTCCTGGCGCACCACCTCGATGAGCTTGCAGTGCGTCTTCAGGCCCACGATGCCGTAGACCACATGCACGCCGGCGCGTTCCAGCTTGCGTGCCCAGGCGATGTTGGCGTCCTCGTCGAAGCGGGCCTTGATCTCCACCAGGGCCAGCACCTGCTTGCCCGCATGCGCGGCGTCGATCAGCGCGTCCACGATCGGGGAGTTGGAGCTGGTGCGGTACAGGGTCTGCTTGATGGCCAGCACGTTCGGGTCGGCGGCGGCCTGCGCCAAAAACGCCTGGACGGAGGTGGAGAAGGAGTCGTATGGATGGTGCAGCAGAATATCGCGCTCGCGGATCGCGGCGAAAATATCCTGGGCGCGGCTCGATTCGACCTCGGCGATCTGACGGTTCGTGGTCGGAATGAACGAACGGTATTTGAGATCCGGCCGGTCGATGCCGCCCAGTTCGAACAGCACGGTGAAGTCCAGCGGAGTGGGCAGGCGGTACACCTCGTCGGCGCTCACGCCAAGCTGGTCGGCGAGCAGCTGGGAGAGGAACGGGCTGGTGCTGTCCGAAATCTCAAGGCGGATCGGCGGTCCGAAGCGGCGGCGCAGCAGTTCCTTCTCCATCGCGTTGAGCAGGTTCTCGGCGTCGTCCTCCTCGACGTCGATGTCTTCGTTACGCGTGACGCGGAAGGATCGCGCCTCCTTGATGATCATGCCGGGGAACAG
>DBKS01000002.1:0-5518 GCA_002298605.1 Bifidobacterium sp. UBA744
GCGGCCATCTTGGGCTGGCGGTCGCGCGTGAACAGGCCCTTTTTGTTCCCGTCGACGCGCATGATGCCCTCGGTGGTCTGGAAATCATTGAGATTCCAAGGCTGCTCGCCAACCACATAGTCATACGAGTCGAAGACCTCGGCGAGCATCCTGAGCAACTCCACCTGGTACTCTTCGCTCCACATGACGCTGGGCAGCTTGTGCACGCCGGCCATGGTGTCGCCGCCGTACTCGGTGAATATGATCGGCTTGTTCGGCTCCAGATCGTGCCACTTCTCCAGCTCGGCCCGCAGATGGTTGCGGCCGTTGCCCATCTGGTATCCGCCGTCCACATACCAGCCGTAGTAGCGGTTGAGGCAGATCACATCCATGGTGCGCGTGGTCAGGTCCTTGGTGTAGTCGTTCTGGCAGCACACGATCGTCACCGGGCGGTTCTGCGGGTCGGTTTCATGCGCCAGCTGGTACAGGTTGGTGAAGTACCTGAGCGCGTCCTCGCTCTTTTCGCCGCCCTGATCGTACCAGGGCTCGTTGGCCAGCGACCACATGACCACGCTCGGATGGTTCTTGTCGCGCCCGATCATGTCGCGGACCACGTCCTGATGATGCCCGAGCAGCTGCTCATCGTTGTACTGGGGCCAGTTCATGCCGACGGCCGGGGTCTCGTCGATGATGACGATGCCCTCGCGGTCGCACAGATCGTACATGTTCTCCGCGTACGGGTAGTGCGAGGTGCGGAAGGAGTTCGCGCCAAGCCAGTGGATCAGCGACACGTCCTTGACGTTCAGCAGCTGGTCGGTGCCGCGGCCGTGGAAATAACTGTCCTCGTGCTTGCCGAATCCCTTGAAGTAGAAGGGCTTGCCGTTGATGAGGAACTTGGTGCCCTTGACTTCGACCGTGCGGATGCCGAAGCTCTGGTCGTATTCGTCGGCGTCGGCGGCGCCGGGGGTGCCGAGCGTCACGTGCGCGGTGTAGAGGTAGGCCGCGCCGGGGTTCCACAGGTGCGCGGAGGCGATGTCGATGTCGCCGGAGGCGCCGGTGGCGGTGGCCACGGCGTTGCCGAACTCGTCCTCGATGGACACCGTGACGTCGTCCGGTTTGGCGCCGCCGCCGAGATCCACCTTGTAGCCGATGGTCGCCGGGCCGGTTTCGCCTTCTTCCAGACCCTCGGTGACGGATTTGGTCACGACGGTGATGTCTGCGATGTAGTTTTTCGGCGTGGTGTAGAGCTCCACGTGACGGTTGAGACCCGAGAAGTTGAAGAAGTCGAAGTTAGGCCTGTTCTGCGGCTTGGCCCAGCGCTTGCCCGCCTCGACGGAGGGGATGCCGGCATTGTCGGAGCCGAAGAACGCCACGCCGCCTTCGTTGCCCACCGGCAGGGTGGACTGGTTGATGCGGTTGTCGACCGCGACGGTCAGACGGTTCTCGCCGGGCTTGATCTTGCCGGTGACGTCGAATTCGAACGGCAGGAAGCCTCCCTTGTGGCTGCCCAGCTTGTCGCCGTTGAGGTACACGTCGGCCTTGTGGGTGGCGGCGTCGAAGCGCAGTACCACGCGCTGGCCCGCGATGGCGCGCGGGGTGATTTCAAAGGTGCGCTGGTACACGACCCAGCCGTACTGGCGGCGCAAGTCGAGCAGATCGTTCTGGTCGTTGTAGGAGCCGGGAACGGCCATGGGGATGGCGTTGCTGATCGGCGCGTTCACCCATTCGGTTGGATATCCGGTTTCGTCGGCGGTCTGGAAATCCCAGACGCCATCCAGGCTGAACACTGCACGGGCGTCGTTCATCTTCGGGTACAGCATGTATATTTCCTTCCATCTCGACAGCTTTGTCCGCGACACTTCCATAATACACGCATCTTTGATCAACTTCGAACATTTTCCATCAAAAAGAGTCAATGTTTCTGTCAATCACGCAACCGCATGCTACGAGGCCAAGAGTGGCCATCCACCGGGGGCAGCTACTCCACGGATTTGAGCGAGCTGACCGGATCGATGCGGTCCAGCACGGGATTGGTCATCAGCTGCACGACCAGAGCGAAGGCCATCGTCGCCGAGGCCGCGATGAGATAGCTCCACCAGCGCACCTCCACTTCGAAGTAGAGACCCGGCATATTGAGCACGGAGGTGAGCAGGCCGCCGACCATTCGGCCAAGCGGCAACCCGACCAGCACGCCGAGCGACGTCAGGATCGTCATCTCCTTGTTGACATAGAGGTGCACTTCGCGGTCGAAGAAGCCCAGCACTTTGAGCGTGGCCATCTCGCGCACGCGTTCGGACACATTCGTGTTGGCCAATGTGAACAGCACCACCAGGGCGAGCGCGCCGGCGAGCATGACGATCAG
This sequence comes from Bifidobacterium sp. UBA744, assembly GCA_002298605.1. Taxonomy (GTDB): domain Bacteria; phylum Actinomycetota; class Actinomycetes; order Actinomycetales; family Bifidobacteriaceae; genus Bifidobacterium. The sequence continues at coordinate 2,342 of DBKS01000002.1, forward strand.
CGCCACCACGGCGCCCATCAGGTCGAATTTGAAGCTCCGCTCCATGTGGTCGGAGCTGACGGCCTGCACGACGGACGCGTCGCGCCCCAGCTGGTCGGCGTAGGCGATGTTGTCGTCCGGGGTGCCGTTCAGCGTGGCCATCGTCGCGTTCAGAGTGAGGGGCGAGGACCCAGACGAGGCGGACGACCCAGACGACGCGGACGATGTGGTGGCGCTCCCCGCGACGCGCCCGTCGAACACTGACCGGTACAGGCTTTCGGAGATGTAGACGTTCGAGCCGATCAGGTTGCGATTCACCGCCGTCACCATCACCTCGCCGCGGTCCATGCCGCCGTCGCGCAAGGTCACGGTGTCGCCGTTCCCCACGCCAAGCGTGTTGGCCGCCGACTGCTCCACGATCACGCCGCCGGAGTCCAGCCGCAGCGTGCCGGACGACGCCGAACCGCCCGAACCGCCGGAGACCCCCAGCCCGGCCGTTCCATCCGACCGCTGCAACGACACCATGTCGTTCAGCCGGTTGAGCTCGTCGTCGGGAATCACCATCAGCTGCACGCTTTCGCTGCGTCCGTCGCCATTGGTGATTTCGCCGGATTCCAGGCGGAAATCCAAGGTTTCCGCGGTTCGCCCGTCGTCGCGCACGCGCTGGTGCATGGCGTCGGCGTCATCGTCGGACGAGACGACCAGCAGATCGTATCGGTACAGGTCGCCGTATTGTTTGGTCCCCAAGGTGGCGACGGTGTCGTTGATGGCCAGGCCGCAGATGATCAGGGCGGTGCATCCGGCGACGCCGCCAACCGTCATCACCAGACGCGACTTGAAGCGGAAGATGTTGCGCGCGGTCACCTTGTTCAGAAAGCTCAGACGCGTCCACAGCGGCCGGATCCGCTCGAGCAGGATGCGGGAGCCCGCCTTGGGCGCCTTGGGACGCATCAGCGCCGCGGGGGTCTGGCGCATTTCGCTCCGGCACGCCACGGCCGTGACGATGGCCACGCCGGCGAGGAACAGCGCCACACCCAGCGAGCCGACCGCCCAATCGTATTCGAGCCGCACATCCGGCACCACATACAGGCCGTTGATCACCAGCATCAGGAACGCCGGAATGCCGAGGAATCCGATCAGCAGGCCCAGACCGCCGCCGATCAGGCAGGCGAGCAACGCGAACGCCACATATCGGGCACCCACGGCGACCCGCCCGTACCCCAGGCCCATGTAGGTGCCGATCAGACCGCGATCCTCCTCCACCATGCGGGTCATGGCGGTCAGGCTCATCAGCACCGCGACCAGCAGGAACACCACGGGGAAGGCCCGTCCGATCGATTCGATGGAGGAGATGTCCGATTCGAGCGAGTTGTAGCCGCCGATGCTGTCGCGCGTCTGCACGTACCAGCGCGCGTCGGCGATGTCGTCGATGGCGGTCTGCTGTTTGGCGAATTCCCTGTCGGCGTCGCCGCGTTTGGTGGCGAGCTCGTCGGCGGCGTCGTTCAGCTGCCGCTCCCCGTCGGAGAGTTTGGATTCGCCGTCCTCCAGCTGCTTGAGCCCGGATTCCAGCTGCCGCTTGCCGGACGCCAGCTGCGACACCTTCGCCTCAAGCGTGGTGGACTGCGTTTCGAGTTCGGTGGATTTGGCTTCCAATGCGGCGGATTGCCGGTCCAGTTCGGCTTCTCCGTCCACGGCCTCGCGTTCCTTGGCGGTCAGCTGGGCGTCCTGGTCGTTCAGTTTCACCTCGTTGTCCGCCAACTCGGATTGCCGGGATGCCAGCTCGGCGCGTTGGCCGTCAAGGTGTTTCGACGCCTCGTCGAGTTGCGAGCGAACCGAGTCGACGGAGGTGACCTGCGAGGGGTCGGACGGCACGGTGACGCCGATCTTCGCCAGCAGCTCCACGATCCGCCGCCAGGTGGCCGTATCGATATTCGACATGTCGGCCGATGGCAGCCCGTCGAGCAGTTCGCGCGCCTGTTGCAGGGTCCGGGTCGTTTGCTCGAGCTGCGACCGCCCCTGCTGCAGCTGCGCCTTGCCCGACTCGAGTTGCCGTTTGCCGGCGTCCAGCTGGTTGCGGGCTTCGGTCAGCTGCTGTTTGCCGCTTGCGGCCTGCTGCCTGGCCTCGGCCAGCTGCTGACGCGCCGAGGCGATCTGTTGGCGTCCGGAGGCGATCCGCGAGCGCGCCGAGGCGATCTGGCTTTCGCCGTCGGTGATGTCGCGCTGCTTCGATTCCAGTTGTGCGCGGGTATCGGCCAGCTGCCGCTTGGTCATCTCCAGGGTGGCGCGCTGGTCGTCAAGTTGGCGCTGAGCGTCGTCCAGCTGCCGGTATGCGTCCGTTTTGACGTCGTCGAGTTTTTGCTGCGCGGCGGTGACGATGGTCTGGCGTCTGGCGGTCTGCCGGTCCGTCTGCACGGCGCTTTCGATGCGGTCCGACACGGCTTTCACCGCGGCGGTGTATTCGTCCGAAAAGGTGTCGAGCCGGGCCGCCCCCGCCACGGTCAGGCTGATCGAGGTGTATATGTTGCCGACGACTCCGTCGCTTGGGGCGAAGAAGGTGTAGTCGCTGGCCAGCGTGTTGCGGAACGCCGCCGTGGCGTAGCCGTCCGGATTGCTCAGGTCGGCGGGGTCAAGCGCCACACCCACGATGGTCAGCTGCGAGGGGAATTGCGGCGCCTGCTCGCCTTCCATGCCGGAGTCCCCGTCGGTGCCGCCGCTTTGCGAGTTCGTCTCGGCCTGCACCGTCACCCGGTCGCCGATGGACGCCCCCGCGTCTCTGATGAATTGACGCGTCACCGCGATCTCGCCCGCTGTTGACGGCAGGCGCCCCTCCTGCAGGCTTGGCCTGTCCAGTCCGGCGACGCCGATCTCGCGCAGCGTGACGGTTTTGCTCGCCCCGTCCACCTCGGTGGTCACGGATTGCGAACGCTCGGGCTGCACGGTTTCCACCCCGGGCACGGATCGCAGCGCGTTCGCGTCGTCGTCGGTAAGCCCCAGCGTGGAGAGCACCTGGATGTCGTGCAGATGCTGCCCATCGTAGAAGCGGTCGGCCGCCAGGAACACGTCGCGGCATCCGGCGTAGATGCCGGTGAGCACGGCCACGCCCAGCATGGTGATTATGGCGATGGAGGCGAAACGCTTCCATGCCCTGCCCCACATGCGCAGCGTGTCTTTGAGGAATGCGCCGGGGACCGCCGTGCC
>DBKS01000002.1:5548-6683 GCA_002298605.1 Bifidobacterium sp. UBA744
CGGCCTCCGGCAGTACTACGCCCTCCCATGCCATGGCCTCCCGCACCACGGCCTTTCATACCGTCCGTCATCGTTCGCCCCACCGCCGGCTACCACTCGATTTCGTCGACGGGCGTGGGATGCGCGTTGTCCTTCTGCGAGACCACACGACCGGATTTGAAGCGGATCACACGATCGGCCATCGGCGCGATCGCGGAGTTGTGGGTGATGATCATCACGGTCATGCCTTCGCCGCGGGCGATGGACTGCAGCAGCGACAGCACCTCCTTGCCGGTTTCGTAGTCGAGCGCGCCCGTGGGTTCGTCGCATAGCAGCAGTTTGGGCTTTTTGGCGATGGCCCGCGCGATGGACACGCGCTGCTGCTCGCCGCCGCTTAATTGCGCGGGGAAGTTGCCGAGCCGGTCTGCCAGCCCGACGTCGGCCAGCGTTTCGGCGGGGTCATAATGGTCGGCGCAGATCTGGCTGGCCAGTTCGACGTTTTCCAATGCGGTCAGATTCGGCACCAGATTGTAGAACTGGAACACGAACCCGATGTCGGAGCGGCGATACGCCACCAGATCGCGCGGCTTCAGCGCCGAGATGTCGCGTCCGCCGACGATCACGCGCCCGGACGTGGCGGTGTCCATGCCGCCCAGAATATTGAGCGCGGTGGTTTTGCCCGCTCCGGACTGGCCGAGGATTATGGTCAGCCGTCCCCGGTCGGCCGTGAAGCTGGCCTCGTCGAGCGCCCGGATGGCGGATGGGCCGGACGCGTATTCCTTGACGACATGATCGAACTCGATATACGCCATTGCCACCGCCTTCGCCGCCGCCTCACGATCCGCTGACCGCATTCCATCTGACCGGTCTCCATTGTAAGGCCGCTTGGCCGTCCGTCGCGCGGACCGCCATGGCGGCCGACGCCATGTCCGCGCCTAGAATGGCAGCGTTGTCGCATCCGAGGCAACCATGAAAGATATAGGGAAGAGACACGGCTATGAGCAATCAGAACACCGTTTCGGACCGTCGGGAGCCCCAAGCGGCCGACGCGGCGAAGCATGAAACCGACGACGTTCCGGTGCCGCCGACACTGCGCAAATCGCTGAAGAACCGCCATATCCAATTGATCGCCCTCGGCGGCGCGATCGGCACGGGC
>DBKS01000002.1:6783-8106 GCA_002298605.1 Bifidobacterium sp. UBA744
CTGAGTGAAATGGCGGTGGAGGATCCGCGCGCGGGCGCGTTCAGCTACTATGCGACGCGCTACTGGTCGAAGCGCGCGGGCTTCATCTCCGGATGGAACTACTGGTTCAACTACGTGCTGGTCGCCATGGTGGAGCTGTCCGTGGTCGGCTCGTTCGTGAACTACTGGTTCCCGAACATTCCGAAGTGGGTGTCGGCGGTTGTGTTCCTGGTCGCCATCGCCGCGCTGAACCTGATGGGCGTGAACAAGTTCGGCGAATTCGAGTTCTGGTTCGCCATCATCAAGATCGTCGCCGTGCTGGCGATGATCCTCGGGGGCCTGTATGTGGTCGTCGCCAACGTGCCGACCGCTTCGGGCATCCGCGCGAGCTTCGCGAACTGGTTCTCCGTGGACGGCGGATTCCTGCCGCACGGCCTGATGTCCCGCAATGCGGACGGCACGTGGACCGGTCTGATGATGGCATTGGTCGTGGTGATGTTCAGCTTCGGCGGCACCGAGCTGATCGGCATCACCGCCGGCGAGACGGAGAATCCGCGCGTCACGATCCCGAAGGCGACGAACGGCATCATCTGGCGTATCCTCGTCTTCTACATCTGCGCGCTGGGCGTGATCATGGCCGTGGTGCCGTGGAGCACCATCGACGGCAATTCCAGCCCCTTCGTGCAGATCTTCGATTCCGTCGGCGTGCACGCGGCCGCCGGCATTCTGAACTTCGTGTGCCTGACCGCCGTGATGAGCGTCTACAACTCCGGCCTGTACGCGAATTCCCGCATGCTGTATTCCCTGGCCAGGCAGGGCAACGCGCCCGCCTATCTGGGCCGGCTCAACAAGCGCGGCGTGCCGGTCGGCGGCGTCGTCACCTCCGCGATCATCATCGCGATCGCCGTGGTGGTGGTGTTTGTGTGGCCCGAGTTCGCGTTCAACTATCTGATGTCGATCGCGACGATCGCCGCGGCGATCAACTGGATCATGATCATGATCACCGAAATCCGGTTCCGCCGCGTGGTGGCCGCCGGCGATGGCCCGGCCGAACTCAAGGGGCTCAAGGGCAGGGAGGCGCTTGACAGGATCGCGTTCAAGCTGCCGTTCGCCAAGGTGACCCCGTATGCGGTGATCGCGTTCATGCTGCTGGTCGTGGTGCTGATGTGCTTCTCCGACAGCTACCGCATCGCCGTGGTGGCCGGTGTGATCTGGCTGGCCGTGCTGTTCGCCGCCTATCAGCTCACGCAGGTCAAGCGGCAGTAGGCGCGGCGATATGGCGTCCTGCGGGCGAGGCGGCGGCCCGCAGACGCCGGCGGATCGCGACCGCCGTGCCGCCCGCCG
>DBKS01000002.1:8121-12687 GCA_002298605.1 Bifidobacterium sp. UBA744
CAGCGTCGCGCATCCCGCGATCGCCGACCGGAACAGTCGCTGGGGCCAGTCGTAGTCGGTGGTGTCCGGAGTCGTCGGGTTGGGGATCCGGTGCCCGCGCACCAGCAGCCGATGCGTGTTGATGCCGTAGGGCGTGCAGGTTATCAGCGTCGCATAGTCCCCGCCGGGGTCGATGGACAGGTATTGGAAGTCGTCCGGCAGCACGACTTCGACCTGGTCCACCTCGTACGTGTATGTCTCGTCCAGCACATGGAACGCGAAGGTGTCGCCGGCGCGCAGCTCGTCCAGGCCGGTCAGCAGCCGGGCGGACGGCAGACCGGTGTGGCCGGACACCACCGCATGCGTCCCCTCGCCGCCCACCGGCAGTGACGAGCCGGGCAGATGCCCCACGGCGATCTGCAGCACCGAATCTTCCGTGCCGTGGTATATCGGCAGTCGGGTTTTGAGCCTTGGAATCGTGACGTAGCCCATGATGCCGGTGCCCGTCACATCCAGGGTGGACCGGTATGCCTGTTCGAACTCCTCGGACTTCGTGGAGGCTTCGGACCACCGGTCCATCTGGTCGTCCTGCGCGGACCGTTCCAGCTGCGCATTGTACGACCGCGCCGCGTCCAGCAGTTCCTGGCGTCGCTGAGCGCCCAGATCGTCGATTGTCTCGACATACGACGCCACCACTTGCGACTGGTGCATGCGGTTCCACACGTCCGCCACGGTTGGATACGCCAGCATGCCCACGCCCGCCACCAGCAGCAGCACGAGGAAGGTGGCGACGAGCCCCAGTCCCATGTCGGCGATTCGGCGTGGCCGGTGGGCGCCACGCCGGCTGTCCGGATGCGTCATTGCGCCGTCTGCGTGTTCATCGGACGGTCACTCCTGCCGCCTGCGCTGGAGGCGCTTGACGGCGAGGCCGGCGACCAGCAGCACGACGGCGAGTATGGTCACGCCTGCCACGGCCGCACCGGTTTTGCTGATCGTGGACGGCGGGTTCGTCGGCGGATTGGACGGCGGGGCGTAGGTGTTCACAATGGTGACGGTCGCGCCCTCGCGGTCGGTGCTGGTCGCATACCCGTCGGGAACGGTTTTCTCGACCGCCGTCCATGCATGGTTCTTGTCGAGGCCGGTCCATTCGTGGGTCCAGGCGTTGGACGCGTCAAGCGTGACCTCCTCCGCCACGGTCCTGTCCTTCAGCAGTTGGACGACCACCGCGGCGGGGCGTTTGCCGTGCGCGTCGCCGTTGTCCTTCCACGTCTTGACGACTTTGAGGCGTTCCTTTTCATCCGGCGGGGTCGTCGGCGGGACCTCGCAATCGGCCTTCGGCTCCATGGAGACGTTCACGCCGGCGGCGGCGCCGTCCGCGCCCGTGCGCGTCGGCAACGACACCAGCGCGGCGCCCGACTCGCAGGACAGGCTGTCGCTTCTGTATGCGTCATACGTCACCAGGTACAGGCCGTTGGGCAGGTCGGTGAAGGCGTGGATGCCGTCGACGCCCGTTTCGCCGGTCCGCAGCGCCTGCGGCCGGTCGCGGGCGACGTATCCCGCCAGCGTGTTCGCCAGGTCGCGCAAGCCGTTCTGGTCCATGCCGTTCAGCGACGGCCAGTCGACCTGATACCCCTTGAAGGTCTCCGTCGGTTCGGCCGCCCAGTCCTCGCCCCACGAGGCGACCCTGTGCAGTTCCAGCGGCACGCCGGGCACGGGCGCGCCGTCATGCGTATACGTAACCGTGACGGAGCCGTCGCCCGTCGGTTCGGCCGCGGCCGCCGCCCGCGCGGAAGCAGAGCCGGCAACCGCCAATGCCAGCGATACCAGCAGCGCCACCGCGACCGCAATCCAACCGTGCGTCCGTGACTTGAAATCCGCAGTCATATCAGCCCTCTTCCCCTGAAATCCCCTCAATGAACAATGACGATGAAGCATCTATGAAGTATGAAGAGCATTCGCGCCGCCGGAGACGACCGGGCCGGCTGCGGCGGCGCGATGCTGCGTCTTTTCATGACCCCGAAAAGACAAGGGGTTGAGTTATGTATTGCGGCTGCCGTATAGCCGGGCCGGTCAGGCGTGCTGCCGCTTGCGCAGCACCACGGCCAGACCCAGGGCGGCGATGACGACGATCACCGCACCGGCCGTGTACAGCGCGACCGTGCCCATGCCGCCGGTGGTCGGCAGTTCGCTGCCGGACTTGTTCTCCACCTCGACGGTCTTGTCGTCGTCTTTCTGGCCGCCCACCGTCACATTGCCATCGTGGTCGATTTCGACCACGATCGAGTCGGTCAGCTTGTTGTAGCCGCCGGGCGCCTCGGTTTCAGTCAGGTAGTAGGTGCCGGCGTCAAGACCGAACAGCCTGAACTTGCCTGTGTCGGGCGTGGTGAACTCGGTGACCGTGTTCTCATCGCCTGCAGTTGCGAGGCGATACTGGTCGATACCGTTGTCGTCACTGTCCAGCTTGACGAACTGGAGCGTAGACCCCTCGACATCAACGATGCTGGTGGACAGCTTGAACTTCGCGCCCTTAAGCGGGGTCTTCTTCTCGCCACCCGTGTACTTGAACACGCTGAACTCCCACACGTATGTGGTGGTCTTGTCGTGCTCCGTGTGGCCGTTGTCGCCGTAGTCGAGCCAGGTTTCGTTCGGGTTGCCCTTGCCGGCGATGACCGCGTCCTTGTTGACCGTTGCGGAGTAATAGACCACGATCTTCTTGCCGGCCAGACCGGCCACATACGCATCCGCGAACTTGACCGTGAAGGTGTCGTCACCATCCGGGGTCTCCTGCAGCTGCCATGTGTCGACGGAAGATTCCACTTTGACGCCCTCGACTTCAACCTTGTCGATCTGCTTGAAGGTAAGGCCCTTGCTCATCTGATCGTGCAGCTTGTAGTTCTTCGCGCCCTCCTTCACCTCGATCGTGGTCTTGAAATCCACGGTCTCGCCGATGGCGGCGTCGTTCTTGTCACCCCACTGCCCGTCGGAATTCTCCTGGACCTGCTTGTCGATCGTGGGCACCTCGTTCTTGTCTTCCGTCGACGCTTCCGGCTTCGTGGTGGTCAGGCTCACCAGCGCTCCGGTCGTGCTGCCCACCAGGTAATAGCCGAGGGGAAGATCCGAGAATGTCACGTACGCCGTCGAGAAGTTAGTGGCAGCCGTGTATTCCGCATTGTCGGACTTGTCTTCCGTAACCGCGTTGCCTTCGTCAACGGTCCGCTGGTAATGGCCTGCAGCCGTGATGGCGTCCGTATGATCCTTGGCGTATGCGAGCGCCGCCTGCGCGAACGCCTGCACATCAGAGTCCGGATGTTCCGAATTCTTCCACGTCACGTACCCGTCAGTGTCCACGGTGATGTACTTCTGAGCGGTGGCGTCTGTCTTCAGGAAGCTGCTCCATTCTGTTGTCGCCGCCTTGTACTTGAACGTCGTGTAATTGGTGTCGCTCTCCAGCGTCAGCATCTGGTAGACGTCGTACCGCTGGTTGTCGTGCACGTTGCTCACCATCACCGAGCCCGGATTCGTCGGCCCTTCTGCGGCGTTGGCGGCGGACGCCACCATGCCTCCCGTCAGCAGTGTCGCCGCGGCAGCCACGACGCCGGCTACGGCCCTCCATATTCTCTTCATGGCAATATTCCTTTCGTATTCGTTGCCGACGCTTTCATGGTGTCGGCAGTGATATGAGATATGTCTTCGGTTGGCGCGCCACCGCTGCTCTGCGGATTCGCGCACCTGCGGCACCCCTTCTTGGGTGTCGAGCCCCAACCTCCTTTCGTTGGCAAATAACCTTCAAGACTGTGTGTGTTTTTGCTGTGCGGGCGACCGCCACGCGGCTCCCGCCGTGCCGGTTCCCGTTCCCAGGCCGGTCCGCCTTGCATTGCGGGCCAAGCCGGGGAACGGGGGCCTTGCGCCCATTACCGCAATCGCATGCGCCGCGACCACAGCACGCTCAGTCCCACGCCGGCGAGCGCCGTGAGCAACATACCCGTGATCAGCAGGCCGACCGTTCCCGAGCCACCGGTGCCGGGCAATTCCGGCAGGGGTTCGTTGGTGATCTTGCACGCTGCTCCGGAGTTGATGACGTCGGTTGAGTTGTTATCGGTGCCGGAGGCGACCGTGCACAGCTGTTGCGACTGCGACGGGTCGTCGGCTTGGGGTGTGAAGGTGATCTTCCACTTCGGCCCGCTATCGCCGCCGTCACCCCTGGAGAGCGTCACCAGGTATCGCGTGCCGTCGAGACGGTAGCCGTCCGGCGCCTTCGTCTCCTGCAGGATCCACGTGATCGACGACGAGTCGGTCAGCGACGAGTCGACCATCACGCGCACGGTGAGCAGACCGGCGCCGTCCGTGCCCGTGGCCAGATCATTCTGGCCGCAGGTGTTGCTGCCATCGCTGCAGCTGGACGCGCCGCCGTCGGTCCATCCGTCGCGGATGACGGTCACCTCGTTGGGACGGTCCTGGCGCGTCAGCGTCCATTCCGATCCCTTCAGCACCGTATCTGTACCTGCGGCGACTTTGCGCCAGGAGAACGTCACGGCCGGATAGTTGGCGATCGGGTTGCCGTCATTCACCTTTGTTTCCTCACCGCCA
>DBKS01000052.1 GCA_002298605.1 Bifidobacterium sp. UBA744
GGTGAAGGGTGATGAGGGTGTCGAGACGGTCTAGAGTAGCGGCAATTTCATTTTGCTCATGTACAGAAGGAAACGTTACGGATGTCCTCATAAGTTCGTCAACATTGATGCTCCGACCATCACGAATACCGTAAGTCACAGTCGCAAGACTGCGGATGAAACGTTGAGACGCGAACCAGTGTTTCCAAAATCTTTCATTCTGTTCCTGTGGCTGCAACATGGCTAAAACCGTGTAAGCAGGCGATGCTATGCCTTCTAACGGAGAATGTGCCAACCCACCTTGGAAGGACCTTAGATGAACGATGAAGTTTCCCGGAAGAATGTGCTTATAACTGCTCTCATTGGTTTTGTCATAGCTAATGAAACGACCAGTATCATCCCGTCGAACCATGCCCTGATCCTGAGTCGCGGATAACACAGGTAGTCCTAAATAGCCGCGTTTATCCACAATACCGAAGACCTCGCAAGCCTTACGCTGTTCCCAAGCGGGTGCTGGCAGCGATCTTCTCGTCCTGCGAACAGGCGTAAATGGAAAAGCCCCTACCCATCAAACACAAGGAAGTGACATGACAACGCAGCATACGGGAACAACACTGTTTCACGAGTACTACGCACAATGGGTCGCAACCTATAAACAAGGCGCGATCAGAGATGTGACTATGCGCAAGTACAAGCTAACGCAATCTTGGCTGGTAAAGCTCATACCAACTGTGCAGCTCATGGAGCTCGATAGAATCACATATCAGCAACTTATCAATGATTATGCCGAGCATCATGAGCGGCAAACCACCATGGATTTTCATCATCAACTCAAGAGCGCAATCTTGGATGCAGTCGACGAAGGTCTGATTCCTCGAGATCCTACACGCAAAGTCATCATCAAAGGAAAACAACCACGCGCCAAGAAAATGAAGTACTTAAACCAGTTCGAGCTTCATGCATTGCTTGCCGATTTGAAACTTGAACCTCCGGCAAGCTGGGACTGGCTGATTCTTCTCATCGCAAAAACCGGACTTCGCTTCTCTGAAGCACTTGGCTTGACACCGGACGACTTCGATTTCTCCCGACAAACAGTATCCGTGAATAAAACTTGGAATTACAAGAACAACGGAGGCTTCGTTCCGACAAAGAACGCTTCCTCTGTTCGTAAAGTTCAATTGGATTGGCAGCTCATTATGCAATTTTCTGGACTGCTGAAGAATCTGCCCAACGACCAGCCTATCTTTATTAAAGGGAAGGTCTATAACTCCACTGCCAATAATATCTTGGCCAAGCATTGCAAGAATGCCGGTGTCCCGATCATATCCATTCATGGGCTGAGACATACGCATGCGTCATTACTGCTGTTCGCCGGCGTTACCATTGCCAGCGTTTCACGCCGCCTTGGGCATGCCAGCATTACCACTACCCAAGAGACCTATCTGCACGTGATCAGAGAGTTGGAAAATCGAGATATCGATCTGGTCATGAGAGCTTTATCAACCCTGATATAAATTCGCATTATTCGCGCTGGCCACTATCTACATACGGGAAGCATTTGCAAAATCAAAATCACCGTTAACCGATAAAGCTGCGACAGCGCCCTGCGAATATAACAAAAGGGTGGCAGCTCATGACAAGCTGCCACCCTAATCTGCATTCGCTATCGAGCTAAATGCCGAGGCAAAGTGCTAACTGGCACTCCCTCTCAGGCCTTCTTGACTTCAACGCCCAACTCGGCACCGGGGGCGACCTCCACCGAAACAGCCAGCGTCTCGGAGGCGATGAGATCGCGGAATTGGTCGACCTTGGCGACGTCGTCGGACGGGACGGTGAGCTTCAGGGCGATGCGGTCGGTGACGTCGAGGTCGGCGGCCTTACGGGCATCCTGCACGGCGCGGATCACATCGCGGGCATAGCCTTCGGCCTCCAGATCCGGGGTCAGCGCGGTGTCGAGGATCACGAATCCGCCGGTCGGCAGGGCGGCGGACACGGATGCCGCGGCCTCGGTGGCGTCCCGCTCCTCCACGCGGTTGATCAGCTCGTACTCGCCATCAACCAGCTCCAGCTCGCCGGACGGGGTGTTGACCACCGGCACACCGGAGGCGTTCACACTCCAATCGCCCGACTTGGACGCCTTGATGGCGAACTGCACCTGCTTGCCCAGACGCGGACCGGCGACACGGGCGTTGACGCGCAGCTCATGCACGATCTTCAGGCCATGCTCAGCGGCATCCTCAAGCGTGGAGAACGCGATCTGCTTGATGTTGAGCTCGGATTTCAGAATATCCTCATACGCCTTGACGGCCGGCACATTCTCCACCACAACGGTGAGCTTGCTCAACGGCTGACGCACACGGATCTTGGCGTTCTTGCGCAGCGACAGCGTTCCGGACACCACCTCGCGCACCTTCTCCATCGCATCGACCAGCGCCGGATCGTCCACCAGGACGCGTCCCAGCTCGGTGTCGGATCCGTCGGCCTCGTTCGTCACGAACGGCCAGTCGGTCAGATGCACGGATTCGCCGCCCGTCAGGCCACGCCAGATCGTCTCGGTTTCCATCGGAGCGAGCGGCGCCATCGTGCGGCACAGCACTTCGAGAGCGGTGTACAGCGTGTTGAAGGCGTTCTCGTCCTCGTTCCAGAAGCGGTCGCGGGTATTGCGGATGTACCAGTTGGTCAGCACGTCGATGAAACCGGACACGGCATCGCAGGCATCGGAGATGGCGAATCCGTCCAGATCCTTCTGCGTTTGCTTGATGGTCTGGCGAAGTCGGGCCAGCAGATAACGGTCCATCTCGGGAAGGCCGGCAACCTCATCGGGCCGCAACGCGCGGGCGTCAAAGCCGGCCCCCTTCTTCGCCGCGTTGGCATACAGGGTGAAGAAGTAGTACGAGCTCCACAACGGCAGCATGATCTGACGGACGGTGTCGCGAATGCCCTCGGCGGTGACGATCAAGTTGCCGCCGCGCAGAATCGGCGAACTCATCAGGAACCAGCGCATGGCGTCGGAACCGTACTTGTCGAACACGCCGTTGACGTCCGGATAGTTCCTGAGGTGCTTCGACATCTTCTGACCGTCGGAACCGAGCACAATGCCGTGGCAGATCACGTTCTTGAACGCCGGGCGATCGAACAGGGCGGTGGCCATGACGTGCAGCACATAGAACCAGCCACGGGTCTGGCCGATGTACTCCACGATATAATCGCACGGGAAGTGCTGTTCGAAGGTTTCCTTGTTCTCGAACGGGTAATGGTACTGCGCGAAGGACATGGACCCGGATTCGAACCAGCAGTCGAGCACGTCGGTAATGCGGTGCATGTGGCTCTTGCCGGTCGGGTCGTCCGGATTCACACGGGTCAACTGGTCGATGTATGGGCGATGCATGTTGATCTCGCCCTTCTCGTCACGCGGATAGTCGCCGAAGTCGCGCTTGAGCTCATCCAGGGAGCCGTATACATCGGTGCGCGGGTACTTCGGATCATCGCTCACCCACACCGGGATTGGAGACCCCCAGAAACGGTTGCGGGAGATGGACCAGTCGCGTGCATTGGCCAGCCATTTACCGAACTGACCGTCCTTGACGTTGCCTGGAATCCAGTTGATCTCCTGGTTATGCGCCAGCAGACGATCCTTGATCTTGGTCACCGCGACGAACCAGCTCGACACCGGCTTGTAGATCAGCGGCGTGCCACAGCGCCAGCAATGCGGATAGGAGTGCACGTAGCTTTTCTCCTGCACCAGCATGGCACGACGGTCCTCGGGCACCCGGGCCAGCGGGCCGTCGCCGGCGCGCAGATTGCGCACGATCGGCGTATTCGCCTCGAACGCCTGCATGCCTTCGTAATCCGGCACCTGCGAGGTGAACGCGGCGGCGTCATCGAGCACGTCGGTCATGTTGAGGCCCTTGGCCGTCATCATGTTCATATCGTCCTCGCCGTAGGGGGCCTGGTGAACCAGACCAGTACCCTCAACGGTGTCGACGTAATCGGTGCAGTAGATGGTAAAACCCTTCCTGCCCGGCACGCCGTCATCGGTTTCGTCATGCTCGGCACCCATGAAGTACGGGAAAATCGGATAGTAGCGGCGGCCTTCGAGGTCCTTGCCCTTGACGTGCTTGACGATCTTGTAGTCCTCACCAAGCACCTTGGCGAAGTCGTCCACGCGGGCCTGCGCGAAGTAGAGCCTCTTGCCGGCGAACTTGCCTTCCTTCGGCTCGACCAGCACATAATCGATGTCGGCGCCGACCGCGATGGCGAAGTTGGTGGGCAGGGTCCACGGCGTAGTGGTCCAGACCACCGCATAGGCGTCCTCGTCACGCATCTTCAGGGCGACGGCCACGGTGGTCGTCTGATCATTCTGGTAGACATCCGCATCCATGCGCAGCTCGTGGTTGCTCAGCGGGGTCTGGTCCTTCCAGCAGTACGGCAGCACGCGGTAGCCCTTGTAGGCGAGCCCCTTGTCGTACAGCTGCTTGAAGGCCCACATCACCGACTCCATATACGGGATGTTCAGGGTCTTGTAGCCATGCTCGAAGTCCACCCAACGCGCCTGGCGGTGCACATAGGCCTGCCATTCGTTGGTGTACTTGAGGACGGAGGCCCGGCAGGCGGCGTTGAACTTGGCGATGCCCATCTTGTGGATCTCGTCCACGGAATCGATGCCGAGTTCCTTCTGCGCCTCCAGCTCGGCCGGCAGACCGTGGGTGTCCCAGCCAAACACGCGGTTGACCTTATGCCCCTTCATGGTCTGATAGCGCGGGATCACGTCCTTGGCATAGCCGGTCAGCAGATGGCCGTAATGCGGCAGGCCGTTGGCGAAGGGCGGACCGTCGAAGAAGACGAACTCGTTCTGGCTGTGATCGCCGGAGGGACGACGTTCGATGGACTTGCGGAAGGTGTCGTCCCCGTCCCAATACTTCAGGACGTTCACTTCCATGTCGGGGAAGCTGGGATTCGGAGCGACGTGCGCGGTTTCGCCGCCATCGCTCGCCTTGGGATAGACATTGGTGTTTTCGCTCACCGTGTGGCTCTCCTCATATGAGATGCTTCATTGGTTCATACGAGGACGACGGCGCAGCCTTGCCGGCTCCGCCACCGCGGTACCACCTCGCTTGCCGCACGCGGCAACTCGACTGCACGGGATTCAGCTCGCTGGATTCCGCCGCCATGCTGTGCGCACGACCTCTTGCGACCGGCTGTTTCGGGCCGGACCCGTCGGTTCTACTGAGGAGGCTTACGCCATCCCGTTCTTCCGATCGCTCCCCGCTGATAACGGATCATCGCGCCACAACGCGGCCCATACTACCACCGCCCATCGGACGTCGCGACCGCATGTATCGGCACACAAGACTTGGCCGATGAGATGGGGGGCGGACGGCGTCGCGGAACGCTAGCGCAGGGAGATCTCGTCGATGCGGCCGAGCTCCTCCGCACTGAACGTGGTGTTTGCGAGCGCGCCGATATTGTCGAGAATCTGCTGCGGCTTGGAGGCGCCGATCAGCACCGAAGTGACGACGCCATCCCGGAGGATCCATGCCAGCGCCATTTCGGCAAGGGTCTGGCCGCGTTCGGCGGCGACGGCGTTCAGGGCGCGTATCTGCTCCAGCCGCTCCGAGGTCAGGTCGGAGGTGCGCAGGAAGCGCGGATCGTGGCCAATGCGGCTGTCGGCAGGCACGCCGTTGAGATAGCGGTTGGTCAGCAGTCCTTGGGCAAGCGGCGAGAAGGTGATGATGCCCTTGCCGAGCCTGGCCGAAGCATCTTTGAGCCCATTGCGCTCAATGGTACGGTCGAAGATGTTGTACCGGTTCTGGTTGATGATGAACGGCACCTTGAGTTCGTCGAGCATCGCACTGGCTCGCTCCAGCGTCGGCCCGTCGTAATTCGACAATCCCACATACAGCGCCTTGCCGGAACGGACGATCTGGGCGAGCGCACCCATGGTCTCCTCCAACGGCGTCCGCGGATCCATGCGGTGATGGTAGAAGATGTCCACGTAGTCCAGGCCAAGGCGCTTCAACGACTGGTCCAGCGAGGCGATCAGGTATTTGCGGGAGCCGCCATCGCCATACGGGCCGGCCCACATCTCATAGCCGGCCTTGGTGGAGATGACGAGCTCGTCGCGATGATTGGCGAAATATTCGCGCAGCAGCCTGCCGCAGTTCCGTTCGGCCGCACCGGGTTCGGGACCGTAGTTGTTGGCCAGATCGAAATGCGTGATGCCATTGTCGAAGGCCGTGAACACCAGTCGTTTCATGTTCTCGTAATCGCTGTTGTCGCCGAAGTTGTGCCACATGCCGAGGCTGACGCCGGGCAGCTTCAGACCGGAGTCGCCGGCATGGTGAAACGCCATGCCCCTGGCGTAGCGGTTGGGATCGGGACTGTAGACGGCGGTTGGCTCAAACATGGTCGGTCCTTCGTTGGCTCTTGTTGACGTTGCGTTCGGGCCCCGCGGACGATGCCTCTCCCACGGGACCCGAACAGGGGAACTACTCGAGTTCCACCGCACCCGTGTACAGCTGCCAGTACTCACCGTGCTGGGCGATGAGTTCGTCATGGTTGCCGCGTTCGATGATGCGGCCGTGATCAAGCACCATAATCACGTCGGCGTTGCGCACGGTGGACAGGCGATGCGCGATCACGAACACGGTACGGCCCTTCATCAGATTATCCATGCCGGCCTGCACCACTTCCTCGGTGCGCGTGTCGATGGACGATGTCGCCTCGTCGAGGATCATGGCGGGCGGATCGGCCACCGCGGCGCGCGCAATCGAAATCAGCTGGCGCTGCCCCTGCGACAGGCCGGAACCGTCACCCTCCAGCACGGTCTGATAACCGTCCGGCAGCATGCGGATGAAACCGTCGGCATTGGTGAGTTTGGCGGCCGCGATGCATTCCTCGTCGGTGGCGTCGAGCTTGCCGTAGCGGATATTGTCCATCACGGTGCCGGTAAACAGGTTCACGTCCTGCAGCACAATGCCGAGGGACCGTCGCAGATCCGGCTTGCGGATGCCCTTGACGGAGATGCCGTCGTACAGGATCATGCCCTCCTGAATATCGTAGAACCGGTTGATCAGGTTGGTGATGGTGGTTTTACCCGCGCCGGTGGCACCGACCAACGCCACTTTCTGGCCGGGCTTGGCGAACCAGGTGATGTCGTGCAGCACCGGCTTGTCCGGGTTGTATCCGAAGGTCACATCGGTGAACCGGACATCGCCCTGCAGCAGCGTTAGCCGGCCGTCAGGCGAAGTGACGGCGTGGTCGCGGGCCTTGGCGGCCACTTCGGCGGCTCGCGGGGACAACGCCTGCGCGGCTTTCAGCGAACGGGAGCCGTCATCGCCGGCCTCGCGCTTCCAGGCCCAGTGACCGGTGGCATGATCAACCTCCCGCATGGTGCGGCCGTCGCCGCCAAGCTCCACATTCACCAGCGTGACGGTGCCCTCATCCTCCTCAACGGGTTCGTCCATCAGGCGGAAGATCCTGGAGGCGCCGGCCAGGGCCATCATCACCATGTTGAACTGCATGGAGATCTGGCCGATCGGGTTGATGAACGAGCGGGACAGCGTCAGGAACGAAATCAGGGTGCCCAGGGTGAGTACGCCCGCACCGGACAAACCGAAGTTGCCCACGCCGGCGATGCCCAGCATGCCGCCCACGATGGCCAGCAGCACATAGAGCATGTACCCCATGTTGCCGATCACCGGCATGGTGATGTTGCCGTAGGTGTTGGCCGACGCGGAGGCATGGAACAGTTCCTCGTTCTTCTCGTCGAAGGTCTTCTGGGTGGCGTCCTCATGGTTGAAGACCTTGATGACCTTCTGGCCGTTGACGGCCTCCTCCACAAAGGCGTTCACATCGCCGATCCAGAACTGCTGCTTGATGAAATACCGACCGGAGCGCGAAACGATCTTGCGCACCACCACGATCAGCGCCACGGTGAACACCACCACGAAGGCGGTCAGCGGAACCGACAGCCACAGCATCGACGCCAACGCAGCCAGGCAGGAGATGATCGAGGAGAACATCTGCGGGAACGACTGGGTGATCGCCTGGCGGAGGGTGTCGGTGTCGTTGGTGTAATGACTCATGATGTCGCCATGCTCGTGCGTGTCGAAGTAGCGGATCGGCAGTTGCTGCTGATGCGCGAACATATCGTCTCGAATGGCTTTGAGCACGCCCTGGGCGACGCCGACGAGGATCCAGTTATAGGCCCAGGCGGCCAGAACGCCGGAAAGGTACAGGCACGCCATGAGGCTCAGCGCGCGGATCAGCGGCGACCAGTCCGGATTCGCGACCCCCACCATCGGAAGGATGTAGGTGTCGATCAACGACTGCAGGAACAGGGCCGATCCGGCCTGCGCGGCCGCGGCTAGCAGGATGCAGCCGACGACGACGGCAACCCGCCACTTATATTGGAATATATAGCCGAAAATGCGCTTGGTGGTGCCCGGATCGGCTTTTGCCATCGGAGCCTTGGACTTATTGGTCTCGCTCATTTCGCCTCCTCGTCATGCGCATGGTTTTTCGTCTGGGATTCGTAGATCGCGCGGTATTCGTCGCAGGATTCCAGCAGCTCCTCATGGGTGCCCTTGTCGAGAATCCGACCGTCATGCATCACCACGATGAAATCGGACTCCTGGACGGACGCCACTCGCTGGGCGATGATGATCTTCGTGGTGTCGGGAATCTCATCGCGGAACGCGGCGCGGATCAGCCGATCCGTTTTGGTGTCCACGGCCGAGGTGGAGTCGTCAAGGATCAGGATCTTCGGCTTCTTGAGCAGCGCGCGGGCGATGCACAGACGCTGGCGCTGGCCGCCGGAGACGTTGGTACCGCCCTGCTCGATGTAGGTGTCGTACTTCTTCGGGAATTCCTGGACGAACCCGTCCGCTTGGGCAAGCCGAGCGGCGTGAAGGATTTCCTCATCGGTGGCGCTCGGATTGCCCCAACGAAGGTTCTCCGCAATGGTGCCCGAGAACAGGATGTTCTTCTGCAGCACCATGGCGACCTCGTCGCGAAGCACGGTCAGATCGTAATCGCGCGTGTCACGCCCGCCCACCCTGAGCGAACCGTCCGACACGTCGTACAAACGCGCGATCAGCTGCACCAGACTGGACTTTGAGGAACCGGTGCCGCCCACAATGCCCACGGTCGCCCCCGAGGGGATATGCAGGCTGATATCGTCCAGCACCGGTTTCTCGGCGTTGTCGGAATAGCGGAAGCTCACATGGTCGAAGTCGACGGAGCCGTCGGGCACCTCCATCACCGGATCGGCCGGGTCGGTTACCGTGCTCACTTCCGTAAGCACCTGGTAGATGCGCTCGGCGGAGGCCACGGAGATGACGACCATCACGAAAATCATCGACACCATCATCAGGGCCATGAGAATCTGCATGGCATAGGTGACCAACGCGGTCAGGTCGCCGGTGGTCAGACCCAACGCGGCGTTGTTGCCGGAGGCGACGATCTGGGTGGCGCCCAGCCAGGCGATGGCGATCATCGACGCATAGACGCACACCATCATCAGCGGCATGTTGAAGCTCATGATGCGCTCGGCCTTGAGGAAATCCTTATAGATGCGCTGCGAGATCTTCGTGAACTTGGACACCTCGTGATCCTCGCGGTCGAATGATTTGACCACGCGGACGCCCGCCAGATTCTCGTCCACGACATTGTTGAGTTGGTCATACGTATGGAACACGCGGTCGAACACCGGGAACACCAGTACGGTCAGGCCGATCAGCCCAAACCCCAGGATCGGGATCACGGCCAGGAACACCATCGAAATCGACGCGTTGATGCGGAAGGCGAACACCCAGGCCATGACCACCATCACCGGGGCACGCACGCCCATGCGCACGATCATCATGAACGCATTCTGCAGATTGGTCACATCGGTGGTGAGCCTGGTGATGATTGAACCGGTGGAGAAACGGTCGATGTTGGTGAAGGAGAAGCCCTGCACCCGCTCGAACAGATCACGGCGGATGTTTTTGGCGAATCCCGCCGCGGCAACCGCCGCATAGCGTCCGGACAACAAACCGGCGAGCAGGGAGATCATCGCGCAGCCCACAAGGATCAGCCCGAATTTGATGATGGCGGGCATGGATCCACCAGAAACACCCTGATCTATGAGTTCCGCCATGACGGTTGGGATCACGATCTCCAGCACACCTTCGATGGCGACGAACAGCGGCGCCAGCAGCGTATCCCGTTTGTACTCGCGCAGAGAGCGCAGCAACGTGCGCAGCAGATGACGTCCGCCGGGACCGTTCGTTCGGTTTGCCGTCGCAGAAGCGGCATCAGCGGTTGCGTTGGTCATACCTGTTCCTTCCTTTCCCTCTGATTTCCCATATGTTGACGTTCTTCCGCACAAGCCGATTCGTCACGACCGCACAGGTCTCCCCTGCCCACCGCACCCGTGGCGACCAGATTGGCGCGCACCTTGGCGAGCATGGCGCGCAGCATGACGATTTCTTCCTCGCTCATGCCGTCCGTAAATACCGATTCCGCATGCTCGCCGGCGGCGCGCAGCAACTCGACGATCCGATACGCCCTGTCGGTGAGCGTCACGCTTTTGCGCCGGGCATCGTACTGCACCGCGTGCCGTTCGACGAGCCCCCTGCGTTCCATCAACCCCAGCACACGCGACGAGGTGGACCTGGTGATGGAGAAACGCCGTTCGATGTCCTGGGGAAAAACGTCCCGTTCCTCATTGCATGCGAGGTACATGATGATCTCGGCGTTGCCGCCGGTGGCGTCCTTCGCCTCTTCGGGCATGGTGACGGACAGATAACGCTGGATCATATTATTCAGCGACCGTATCTCCACTCCCAATGGACGGGGCGAAGACGAGGATTCATCTGCCTGTCCGGTCATGGCAGCACCTCCTGTTTCAATTGCGAATTCACATCGTAATAGGAGGCATATACAACAGTTGCATCTACAACAATCACAGGGAGCTGGCGGACACGTCAGGTTTGGAACACGTCGGGACGCCTCGGATCGCCAGTCACATCGAACAGCAATCCCTCGGCACCGAGGAGGACCGCATGCCAGAAATTCCACATGCGCTGGCGAAGCAGCGGATAGGGATTCTCCACGCCCTCAAAATACGGTGTGCTGCGGAAGAACCACGCCAGCATCGGCCCGATTGCAGTGCCGATGCGCAGTTCGGCGATGGCGTCGCGCTCGTCGGCGAAGCCGTCAGACCCTTATCCGCCATACGTAGAATCGATAGCCCGTACAAGCCGCATCGCACTGGGCCGCGGCTTGTATGGGGTCATCAGTCGGCAGCGGTCATCTTGGATTCGGCCTTCTTGGCCGCCGCGATCATCAGCTTCAACCGATTCAGCTGATTCGCCTCGGAAGCCCCCGGATCGTAGTCGATCGAGGTGATATTGGCCTGCGGATACACGCGGCGGATCTTGCCGAACATGCCACGACCCGTCACATGGTTGGGCAGACAGGCGAACGGCTGCGCACACACCACATTCGGGGCGCCGGTTTCGATCAGTTCCACGATTTCGCCGGTCAGCAGCCATCCCTCGCCGGCCTGCACGCCGATCGACGTGACGGTGGCGGCCTTGTCGCGGAGCTTGTCGATGGCCCACGGCACTTCGAACTTGCCGTTCGTTTTCTCGAAGGCACGGATCATCGGGCGGCGATACAGGTCCGCCACCTTGCGGATCAAATGGTTCATCTTCAGATTGCCTCCGGTGCCGAGGTTCTCCTCGTTCCAATCGGCCGAATAGATGCCGTTGAGCATGAAGTCGCAGATGCCGGGCAGCACGGCCTCGCAGCCCTGCTCCTCGATCAGGTCGACGACATGGTTGTTCGCGTCGGGATGGTACTTGACCAGGATCTCGCCCACCACACCGACACGGGGCTTGCGCGGAATATCACGCAGCGGCAAAGCGTCAAAAGCCTCGGTCATGCGGTGGATGAGCCGACCATAGGTCAGGAAGCCGGAGCGATGATACCGCGTGGCATACGTGCGCGAGTAGCCGTGATGCTCGATGGTTTCGCGGCAGATGGTATCCCACAGACGGTACAGTCGGTTGGCCGCACCGGGCTCCACCTCGTAGGGGCGCACGCGCAGCAGCAGCTGCGAGAGAATGTCGCCGAGATAGAACACCTTGACCGCGCGATGCGCCAGCGCCGGCGTGGCCCGGAAGCCCGGATTGTCATTGAAGCCCTGCACGCTCAGCGCGATAATCGGCACATAATCGTATCCGGCGTCGGCAAGCGCCTTGCGCAGCAGCGCCAGGTAATTGGTCGCACGGCACATGCCGCCGGTCTGCGTGATCACCAGCGCACAGCGATGCGGATCGTACCTGCCCGACAGGAACGCGTTCACCAGCTGGCCGACCACGATGATCGCCGGGAAGCAGGCATCGTTGTTCACATATTTGACGCCGGTTTCGATATCCTCCTGGCTGGCGTGCGTAAGCAGCTCGAAGTTGTAGCGCCCGGAGGTGAACACGGACTTCAGCAGCGAGAAATGAATCGGGCTCATCTGCGGCGCCAGGACGGTGTACGCGTGACGCATCGCCTTGGTGAAGGGATGAATCGTCTTGTATTTGGTCAGGCTCGGCTTGATGTCGGCGGAGGACTTCACAGAGGACTTCGCCGGCGTCGTCTTCGCCGGGAAGGACTTCACGGCACTGTTCTTCGCAGCCCCCAGCGCAATACCCGATTCGGCGGACCGATCGTGAGCGCCGACGAACCGTGCGAGCTCGACGATCCTGGCCTTGGCCTCGTCGACGCTCACGGTTTCGCTGCTCGAGGCCCGAGCCACAGTATTGATCAGCGACGACCGACCGGACTTCGCGGATGTGTCGATGATCGCCTGGTCAAAAGGCTCACGCGCGGTCTTCACCCAGCCGGTGGTTGCGCCCTCCGCACGGCCGGCGTGTTCGGCAGCCGGAGCATCACGCTTGCTCACATCCAGTGAATCGCGGCGATCACGCTCCTCCATGGCGGCCTTCAGCGAGCGCAGACGGATCTTGGCGGCGCCCAGATTCGACACCTCGTCGATTTTGAGCTGCGTGTACACATCGCCCTTGTCGGCCAGGATCTCCTGCACCTGATCGGTGGTGATGGCGTCCACACCGCAACCGAAGCTCACCAGCTGCACCAGCTGAAGGTTCGGATATTCGGACACGAAACGGGCGGCCTCATACAAACGCGAATGGTAGGCCCACTGGTTGAACACGCGCAACGGCATCTTGTGGTCCTCGCCGAACGCGGGCACCGTCTTGCGGAAACCGTCGGCGTCGCGGTTCGCCTCCAGCGCGCGCAAAGCCTTGTCGTTGCTCACATAATCGGTGACCTTGGGCATATGATGCGGGTCGAGTTCGCAGACGGAATCCTCCGACAGCACCACCATGCCCAGCGAGCAGATCGTCTCCGGAATGCCGTGATTGACTTCGGGATCGATATGATACGGACGGCCCGCCAGCACCACGCCGCGCACATGATGCTCCTGCATGTAGGCCAGCGCGCGCAGACCCTCCTGCTTCACATCGTTCTTGAACACGGCGTCCTCGCGATAGGCGGCGGCCACGGCCAGCTCGACCTCCTCGCGGGTCACGCCGTCGGCAGCGAACACTTCGGCGACGCGGTCGACCATCTTGTCGCGGTTGGCCAGATTGAAGTACGGGCGCATGAAGTCCACACCTTCATCGGCCAGTTCAGGCATATTCGCCTCGATCACCACCGGGTAGTTGGCCACGATCGGGCAGTTGTAGCGGTTCTGGGTGTCCGGCACCAACTGCTGCTCGTAGCTGACGCACGGGTAGAAGATGCGTTTGACGCCCTTGGCAACCAGATCACGGATGTGACCGTGCACCAGTTTCGCCGGGTAGCAGATGTTTTCGGAGGCGATGGAATCCATGCCCTCCTCGAACATCTTGTGGTCACTGCGACCGGAGATGATCACACGGAAACCGAGATTGGTCAGCAGGGTGAACCAGAACGGATAGTCCTCGTACATATTGAGCACGCGAGGGATGCCGATGTCGCCGCGCGTGGCCTTGGCGGGCGTCAGACGACGATAGGCGAACGCGCGCTTGTATTTGAAGTCGTAGAGGTTCGGACGATCGGAACGCTGCTTGGTTTTGTCGCCACCGCGCTCGCAGCGGTTGCCCGTCACGTAGCGGGTGCCGTCCTCGAACTCGGTGATGGTGAGCTTGCAGTGGTTCTGGCACAGTTTGCACACGTCATGCGTGGTGGTCATGTCCAAGTGATCCAGCGCTTCGCCGGTGAGCATCGACGAGACGGGATGCTCGCTCGCGGCCTCCGCTGCGGCGGTGTCCTCATCCGCGTGCTCGCAATGCATGCGGGCGGTCAGAGCGGCACCGTAGGCACCCATCAGGCCGGCGATATTTGGTCGGGTCACCTCGCGGCCGGTCAGCAGTTCGAAGGCGCGCAACACGGCATCGTTGAGGAAGGTACCTCCCTGCACCACAACCACCGGGCCCAGCGCATTGGCGTCGCGCAGTTTGATCACCTTGTACAGGGCGT
>DBKS01000046.1:0-1073 GCA_002298605.1 Bifidobacterium sp. UBA744
GCGTCGTGCAGGTTCGCGACCTCGACGATCTCAAGGCCATCAACATGCAGTGGGCGTCCCCTGCGCCGATTGATCGGCACGATCGCCCGCGAGAATCCCAATCTGGAGGCTTCAGCTAACCGATGCTCCAGCCGCGGGACCGGACGCACCTGACCGGTCAGACTGATTTCCCCGATCGCGCATGAGGTGCGCGGTACGGGAGCGGATTTGGCCGCACTCGCCAATGCCACGGCGATGGCGAGGTCACACGCGGGCTCCCTGGCGAGACCGCCGGCAATGGTGGACACGTATACGTCGTTGGCGAGCATATTGATATGCCCGTGTCGATACAGCACCGCAACCAGCATCGCCAGACGGTTGGTGTCCACGCCGTTGACCGCGCGGCGCGGTGACGGCAGCACCGAATTGGTGACCAAGGTCTGTATTTCGATCGGCAGGCTGCGATGCCCGTCAAGCGTGAACGTCACGCAAGTGCCCGTGGGATTGGCGCCGTCCGAACCGTCCGATTCAGGCGAGCCGTCTGAGGCGACGCCATCGGAGAGAAACAGCCCCGAGGGGTCGGTGACCTCCTCGATGCCCTCGCCACTCATGTCGAAGCAACCCACTTCATCCGTCGGACCGAAACGGTTCTTCACCGCGCGCAGCAGTCGCAACGCGGTTTCCGGGTCCCCCTCGAACTGACACACCACATCGACCAGATGCTCCAGAGTGCGGGGTCCGGCGATCGACCCGTCCTTAGTGACGTGCCCAACCAGCAGCACCGGCACATCCAGCGTTTTGGCTGCGTCGATCAAGGCACTGGCCACTTCGCGCACCTGCGTGGAGCCGCCGGAAATGCCGTCCACGTCCTGCGAGGTGATGGTTTGCGCGGAATCGACGATGGCCAACGCCGGCCGCGTCTGCTCGATCAGACCCAAGACGGTGGCCAGATCGGTGGTCGAGGCGAGCAGCAGATTGTCTTCCACGGCGTTGATGCGGCTGGCTCGCATACGCACCTGTGCCTGCGACTCCTCGCCTGAGATGTACAGCACGGAGTTTCCTCCATGGACCGCGCTGTGCGCGCTATGCCGCGC
>DBKS01000046.1:1135-6925 GCA_002298605.1 Bifidobacterium sp. UBA744
GCCACCAGCACCACGGATCCGGGTACGATGCCGCCGCCGAGCACGCGGTCGAATTCCGCGAATCCCGTGGCTATGCGGCTTGTGGACGCGGTGTCCACCTGCGTGATCGGCTGTGCCACCTCCTCCGCCACGATGGCGGCCTGAGTGCGTGAAACCCGTCCGGCGGCACCGTGTGCATCCCCCGCCTGCCGCATGCCCGCGCCTGTGCGCGATCGCGCGGCGGGACGGGCCTCGTGGAATTCGTCGATTGTGCCCCATTGGCCGCATTCGGGGCATCGTCCGAACCATTTGGCGCCACTCCATCCGCATTCGGAACAGAGGAAATGCGTGGGATTCTTTGCCATGCCCTCGACGCTATCCACCCAGTTTGACATCGTGCTGGCCCACGTGTGGGTCCACTCACGTCGGTGCGTCTGCGAATTGTGCAAGAATCAAGATATGTCTGAGAATCAAGCTCCGTCCCCGCAAGCCAAGTCGTCCGCATCGTCCGCGTCGTCCGCCCATTCGCATACCCGCACCGTGGCCGTGGTGATCGCCGCCGCCGTGGTGGTGGTCGTCGCGGTCGTCACCGCATTCTGGGTGCCCGGATGGGCGGTGAGGAAGGAGGAGACCGTTACCGCGGAGCCCTCGGCCCAGGCCACGCAGACGGCTGACCCCACCCCCACGATTTCCGCCTCGGCGCTGCCTTCGGATGCTTCGGAACTGCTGAAGGCGATGCCGGATACCGTCCTCAACTATGCGCGTACGGCGGCGTCCGCCTCAACCGAATGGACATCCGCGGCGCCGATTGAGGAATACACCCTGGTGTATTCCACCGGCGACGATGCCAACGATGTCACGCTGGTGGTCGCCCAGTGGTCTGATAAGGACAGCGCCAAGAAGCAGTACGACGCGTTGACTGGCGGCCTCACCGGCAAGGAGCTCGCGTCCGGCAACGTGAAGGTGTCGGGATCGAATACCGGCTCGTACGTCACCAGGGAGGACGCCTCCAACACCAATAACGCCGTGTCCGTGTGGCAGAACGACACCGTGGTGTTCCGCGCGACCGGTGCCAAGCAGGCCGTGCAGGATCTGACGAAGCGTTTCCCGCTGTAACCCGCTGTAACCCCCGGCCGCCCCCGGATGCCCCGCATGACGTTCGTCACAAGCGCCACGCCGCAGCGTTTGGTGGACGTCATGTGCGCTCGTCGAATAATGCGTGTACAATCGGGAAAGTTGCAACTTTTCTACTAGTAGAGATCGGAGGCTGAACGATGGGTTCCGTCATCAAGAAGCGCCGCAAGCGGATGAGCAAGAAGAAGCACCGCAAACTGCTGCGCAAGACTCGTCACCAGCGCAAGTAGTCTTGCCGCTGATGTCGGCGAGATGAACGTAAACCCCGCGATTCATAGGAAATTCCACGAATCGCGGGGTTTTATCGTATGACGTCGGGCGCCTCGCCTCCGGCCACTTGTTCGAGCTACTTGTTCGAATTGGTCATCACACGAGGACCATTGGGGTCGCCCACAATGACGGTGTCGACCATATTGAGGAACAGGCCGTGCTCGACGACGCCGACGGTGGTGATGAGGTCCTCCGCCAGATCGGACGGGTGATCGATGCGGCCAAGATGCAGATCGACCACATAGTTGTTCTCGTCGGTGCGCACCGGCTCGCCTTCGGCGTTGAGGCGCAGCACCGGCTTGTACCCCTTGGCTTTGAACGTCTTGATCACATGGCCGGCGCCGAAGGGGATCACTTCTACCGGCAGCGGGAACGCGCCGATGGTGTCCACCACCTTGGACTCGTCCACAATCCACACGATCTTGTTGGAATTGGTCGCGACGATTTTCTCCCATAGCAGCGCCGCACCGCCGCCCTTGATGCCGTTGAAGTCCTTGTCCACTTCGTCGGCGCCGTCGATGGTCAGATCGATGTGGTCGACATCGTCGATGTTCACGATGTTGATGCCGTAGCCTTCCGCCTGCTCCTGCGTGCGGCGTGAAGTTGTGACGCCGGTGAATTCAAGGCCCTCCTCCTTGACGCGGCGGCCGAGTTCGTCGACGAGGAACCGGACGGTGGAGCCAGTGCCCAGTCCTGCGACCATACCGTTGGTGACGAGTTTGGCCGCTTCAATGCCGGCCGCTTTCTTAAGGGCATCCTGTTGTGCCTTGTCCATGAAATCCTCCTTGACTGTTCAAGCATACGAGTACTTGGTTCCAGTCTACGACGGGTTTGCGATGCGCGTCCGGGTGACGGCTACCGTTCGTGGACGTCCCTGAGCTTGAAGGTCGCGCCATCCAGCCTGATCGCGCCATCCTGGCCGATCGGCGCGTCAATGGTGATCTCGCCGCCGTCCAGCGGAATCGTTCCGATGATATGCAGATCCTTGCCGGCCCAGCGGGGGGACGTCGATGGTGCGGGCGTGATGCGGATCGAACCGGTGGCGACCAGTCCCGTGACGCTTGATGCGTTGACGGGCGCGGAGGGTTCGTTGGCGACGGGGGTGGCGTCATCTCCGTCGCTTGGA
Organism: Bifidobacterium sp. UBA744; assembly: GCA_002298605.1. Classification (GTDB taxonomy): domain Bacteria; phylum Actinomycetota; class Actinomycetes; order Actinomycetales; family Bifidobacteriaceae; genus Bifidobacterium. Next base: position 3,645 of record DBKS01000046.1, read on the forward strand.
GCGGAAGTCTCGCCGTTATTGCCGTTGTCGGAGTCCGCTGCGCTGGAGAAATCGCCGTAATCCGGTACCCCTTCAGGCTCTGCCAGACGGTCGGCCAGCGACGAAACCGGTCGGGCGGCCGGTGACGAATGGTTGGGCTGTTCTGACTTCGGACGTTGCAGGGAGTTCGCGTCCGCCTTGCCGTCCAACACCAGCTGCACATCCGGCGGCACGTCAAGGCCCTGTGCGTATTCGGAAGCCAGCAGCGATTGCCATCCCTCGATCGGCAGATATCCGTCGCGCGCGCCTGAACGGCAGTCGCCCGCGTAGGTGCGCGCCAACTCGTCCACCAGCTCGTTGCCTGCGTTGCCGGCGTGTCCTTTCACCCATTTGAAATGAACGGGCCCTTCGCGTTTGGAGATCTCGGCGTCGATCGCCTTGATCAGTTCGGCGTTCTTCACCGGCTTCTTCTGCGAGTTCTTCCAGCCATTCCTCTTCCAGCCGCGCACCCATGTGGTGGAGCAGTTGATGGCGTATTGGGAATCGGATTCGATCAGCAGCGGTCTGGGACCGGGATGCGCGCGCAGCGCCATCAGCACCGCGCACAATTCCCCGATCTGGTTGGTGCCGTTGGTGGCGCCGCCCGCATCATGGCCGCGCTCATCATGGTCATGGCCCGGCTGGTGTCCTGTGTTATGGGCGTGGTCGGTCCACGCCCAACCCATGGGGCCGTTGGGATTCCCCAGTGCCGAACCGTCTGTGGATACCACGATCTCGTCATGTGTCATAACTTCCCAGCCTACGGCATGGTCTTACGGAACATGGCGGGAGATGTCGTCGTGGGGAATGTCGTCGGGCACAGCCGGCCGGGGGCGCGACACGCCGGCGTCAGACGCGGATCACATCCTTCAGTTCGGGGTGCGACGCATAGATCGCCTCCAGATCCTGTGCGGTCGGTCGCACGGGTCGGTCGCGCGGCACCGTCACTATGCAGATGATGCCAAGGGGCCGGCCGTCGGTGGCGCTGAACTGGTGCCATTCGTCGTGATCCACGAACACCAGGTCGCCTTGCTCCACATGCCGCGTCTCGGAGCCCACCAGCGCGGTGCCGCTGCCCCGGAAGACAATCACCTCATGCGTATGCCAATGATGTTCGAAGGTGGTCCATCCGCCCGGAGCCACTTCGAAGTACCTCACCTGATTGTTCTGCCCGCAGTCGTCGTTGAATAGTACGCGCCGCGTCACCGACCGGAATGTCGTGTCGTGCTCCTTGTAGATCAGCGGCTCGACCTCCGGCCAGCGATACGGCTCCTTCTGCTGGCGGAATGCCGGGGTGACGGCGTGCAATGGCTTGGGCATGATGCTCCCCTCGATGACGGATCGGCTGATGCGCCGCTGTGACTTGGACTCGTATCCATTTATATCCTTGCGGACGTCGCGATGCGGTTGATGCGCCGCAAATGGCTCTTGGTGTTGCTTGGTGCCGGTAATAGGCAGGGCCTATAGCGATGCGGATATGTCGAAAACCCAGTGTTCGCGGGGCTTTTCGAGCGGGCTATAAGCAGATGCTATGGCAGGTCGGCTTGCCGCGTGGGATCGCGTTCGTACAGTGGGGCGTGCCTTCCGATCAGGATGACCTGCGGGAGAGCGGTACGTATTCGGCAACAAGAGAGGGAATGCATCATGACGATTGGAAAGCGATTGACCGGTATCGCCGCGCTGGCCGTGGCGGGCGCCCTGATGCTTGGCGGTTGCGGCGCGCAGACCTCGAGCGACGGTGGTTCGAAGGACACGGTCACCATCGGCGTTTCGGTGCGGGCGACGGATTCGGATTTTTATGTGCAGTGGCTGCAGGGGCTTAAGGATGAGGCGAAGCGGTACAATGTCACGCTGAACGTCAAGGACGCCAATGGCGACGACAGCCAGCAGATCCTCGACGTCGAGTCGCTGACCGCCACCAAGCCGGATGCGTTGATCGTCGATCACGCATTGGAGGGCGTGACGCCCAATGCCCAGCAGGCGCTTGACGCCGATATTCCCGTGGTGGGATTCGATTCCGTCATCAATGACGATCGTGCGATCAAAGTGTCCCAGTCCGACGCCGAACTTGCCAAACTGGCCGTGCAGCCGCTGCTGGAGCGTACCGGCGGCACGGCCAAGGTGATCTATGCGTATGTGGCGGGCTTCGCTCCGCTGGACCGCCGAAATGCGGAGTGGGAACAGGTGAAGAAGGACAACCCCGGTCTTGAGCAGGTGGCCCAGGTCGGTGTCGTCAACGAATCCACCGCGGCGCAGACCGCCGAGCAGACCAAGGCCGCATTGCAGGCCAATCCTGGCGTGGCCGCGATCTTCGCCCCGTACGACGAATTCGCCAAGGGCGCGGCCCAGGCCGTGCAGGAGCTCGGATTGTCGGACGCCGTGAAGGTGTATGGCGTGGACATTTCCGATGCCGACATCTCCGTGCTGACCCAGGACGGCAGTCCGTGGGTGTCCACCGCCACCACCGATCCGTCCAACGATGGCGCGGTGACGTTCCGCACCGCCTATTTGGCCGCACAGAAGAAAACCGATTCCAAGGAGGTGGTGGTGCCGCCGTCGCTGGTAACCGCCGATGAGCTCAGGAAGCAGAACATCACCAGCGTGTCCGGGCTGATCTCGGCGTTCCCTGATCTGCGCACCGACGACATCTCCGCCATCAAGGGATAGCCGGCGTCGCGTCCATCGTGATTTTCGCGCGTGATTTCGCGGTATTGCCTATTCGAGAGGATCAATGACTATGGTTAGCAGTTCGCCCGTGGTGCTGGAGGTCAGGGGCGTCACCAAGGATTTCGGCGCCACCCATGCCCTGCGAGGCGTCGACTTCGACGTTCGCGCCGGCGAAATAGTCGGGCTGCTGGGCGCTAACGGCGCCGGCAAATCCACGTTGACCTCCATCATCTCCGGCGCGCTGCCGCCCACGTCGGGCAGCCTGGCGATCGAAGGCCGCACCGCGGTCTTGGGATCGGTGGCGGCCGCCTCGCGGGCGGGCGTCGAAACCATTGTCCAGAATCCCGATGATGCGTTGGTGGCGGACTGTTCCGTGGCGTATAACCTGGTGCTGCCGCGCATCATCCAGGGATTGTTCCCGGCGTACGCAGGCTCCGCCGCCATCGAGAAGGAGGCGAGACGGATCGCCGGTGACGAGTTGGACGGCATCGATCTCGACGCTTTGGTGCGCGACCTGCCCACAGGCCAGCGCCAGCAGGTGCTGATCGCCCGTTCGCTGTCCACGAATCCGAAACTGCTGATCCTCGACGAGCCGA
>DBKS01000007.1 GCA_002298605.1 Bifidobacterium sp. UBA744
CCGTCAGGGGGACGACCCCTTTTCCATATCCGGAGGGCTTTCCCGTCTGGGGCCTGCCTGGGGCTTGCGGTGTCCCGTCCCAGGGCTCCGCATCCGTAGGTTCGGTTGTGTCATTATGCGTCTCCATCCTGCCTTTTACGTCCTAGTCATCCGTACGTTCAGACTGGCGATCTGGCGTGGAGTCAGAATATCGGGATTCGTTGCGTCGGGATGGGTCATGGCATGGCCGTATCCAAGGATGGTGCCGGAAGCGCGTCGTGCATGCCGGCCAGACGTCCGTCGGACATCAGGCCCGCCAGGAACGCCGCCAGGGTCATGGTGAAGTCCTCCGTGGCCTCGACGGGATCCATGCCGTGCCGTTCGGCGTGCGACATCCATGCGGAACGTATCTCGTCAAGCACGTCGCTGGACATCGCGTGCTCGTAGACGCGTTCGATCAGGTCGCAATCGATGCCGATCATGTGCGATCCGCGCACCTCGACCATGAATCGGCGGACGGGTTCGCCGTTCGCCAGCCGTTCGGCGGCGATTTGGCAGAGTACCTCTTCTAAAAACGTTGCCATATCTTCTTCTCTCTGTGAAAATGCGTTTCGTCGTTAAATGGAACAGGACCGTCCGTAATCAGACCGCGTCGCCGTCCTGTCCGGGTTGTGTCTGCCTTGTCTTGTCGAGATACCGCCAGTCAAGGGGCTTGTAGCTGAAGCTGGTCTCCTTGGTGATGACCGATACACGCAGCACCGGCACCTGTTGGCCGGTCGTCTTCGTGCGCGTCGCCAAGGTTCCGCCGACGATCACGAAATCGCCGGCGTCAAAATCCTGGACCTTGATGTATTCCTTGTTGAGCCCACGCGCCTGGACGTCCAGGAATTCGGTGGGCTTGCCCTGATGGTCGATGGCGAGGGAGAGGTAGACGACCTCGTTGCCATCATCGTAAGTGCGGAAAATAGGGGGCTTGGTGAGATTGCCCGCCTTCCAGACAACCCGATCGCCGTCGAACGCCATGCATCCTCCTTGACTGTTCGTTCGCATGCGGCGTCGTCGCCGCATGAGTAAGCCGCGCAAGGTGGATGTCGGGGTCGAGAAGGGTTACTGCCTGCCTCCTTGCGCGGGTCGTATCAGTCTAACAGAAAACGGGGGTGTCCGATGCGACTATCGGAAAGTTCGTTACTCCCGGGAAGGAAGATCGACCGCGCTGAGCGCGGCTGCCAGCGCCTTGATCGTGGCCTCGCGACGGCCGGTCTTTGCCGCTTTCGCATCGTCGCCGTCCATCAGATACGCGCGGTGCAGCACCTCGAGCCACGCTTCGGTCGGATCCTTCTCGAAATACGCGCAAAGCTTCATGAAATCACCCAACGTCAATGGACTGTACAGGTAACGGAACTGGGCTCGGACGCGTGGGTACGAGCATTGCAGTACTTGCGCGCAGTCTTTCATGGTGCGCCTGACGGTTCCCTGGGTCATCCACTCGCGGATTGTCTCGATTGCCGCCTTGTCGATCGAAGTCCAGCGTTGTTCGTTCCTCGTAGTGTCAGTCACCTGATGATTCTCTCTCGAAAAAGGCAGAAAACTATCCTTTTCGTTCATATGGTGAGTGATGGCGTCTCGCGATGCGGTCATGTGGCGTGCGTTGCATTAAATAAATATATTTATTTAAATAATCATCGTAGGAGGGAAGACGCCACATGTAGGAGGAACACGGTGATTTGGACTCAGTGAATGAACCAGATATTGTCCCGCACCGCATCCAGCTGCGTCCTCGAGTATCGGGTGAGAATCGGCGCGGGGAGGATCGAACCGGATTCGCTGATGACGATGCCGCCATCGGCATCGACCTGCTCGACCACCGCCACATGGCCGTACGTCGCATCCGAACCAAGCGTTCCCGGACGGATCGTCATCACATCACCCGGCTGGGGGTCCTTGCCGTACTGGTATCCGAGACGCCTCGCCGATTCGACCCAATATCCACCGTTGCCCATATGGGCATCGACCGGCCTTCCGATGTTCTGTCGGCGTGACGCGGCCCACCAAGTGCACTGCTTGTAGGTGTAGCCGCTTGGCCCTCCATACCAGGTCGCGGCGATGTTCATGGCCGCGATGTCGATCTGGGTGTCGTCGAGCATGACGAGCTTCGGGGAAAGCTGCCCGACGGCCATGCCGCCTCTCGACATCGTGTATTTGGTCCTCGCCCATTCGATGATCCGCTCGACGTAGCGCCGCGTCTCCTGATATGGGGGAATGCCTCCATGGTCGCGGACCGCGCCGACCCCGGCGTTGTATGCGGCCAAGGCGAGTTCGGTGACGTCTCCCGACACCGTGCCGTTCGCCTTCAGCGCCTTGACCTCCTCGACCAAGCGGCACATGTAGTTGCCTTGGCTCCAGATCGCATCATGCGCGTTGAGGATGTCGGCCTTGTCGTCACCGTCGCCATCCATGCCATGCGCCTCCCACGTGCCCGGCATGAATTGGGCGATGCCCTGAGCCCCGGCGGAACTTGTGGCGGTGGGGTTCCATCCCGATTCCGCATCCAGCTGCGCCGCGATGATCTGCGGCGTCACCTCGGCGCAGATGGAGCCCGCCCTTTGCACGTCGGCGAGATATTCGTCGGGGACTCCCGTGAGCCCGCTTGATGACGGTTCGACTCCACCGTCGGCGATGGCGAGTCCCAATGTGAGGAACGGCGCGGCGAACACCGCGGCGACCGTTATGAACGCGATGCAGGCGACTGCGACGGGACCTGTCGACGAATCACCGGAATCCATCACGGCCACCCGTCGTGCTGTGCGCGTCAAGCCATCGGGCCATGTCATCGCGTGGAATCCTCCAGCACCGTCCCACACGTATCGCCGGAATCTTCCCCTGCCTGATCAAACGGGTGACCGTGTTGCCGCTGACCT
>DBKS01000033.1 GCA_002298605.1 Bifidobacterium sp. UBA744
CCTATGCGGTGTGTCTGGACCTGTGGGCGTTGACAAGCCTTGGCGCAGGCATGTGCGATGATGGAAGCGCATCGCAGAGCATCAGGGGAGAAGCGGTATGAGTTATGATCAGCAGCCCGGCTTCGGGCAGAATGGGCAAGCGGGTACGTCGTCGCAGCCGCAGTATGGCCAGCCTCAGTATGGTCAGTTTCCGTACGGCCAGCCCCAGCAACCGTATGGCCAGCCGCAGCCGCAGTATGGTCCGCCGGTCGGCGACCAGGGGACGCCGAATGGCTACTACGGCTCCCAACAGGGCTCTGCCCAGCAGGGGCCGGCCTACGCCCAGCAGCCGGGATATTCCCCGTACCGGCAGCCGATGGCGATGAGCTCCAAGTCGAAGATAGCGGCTGGTCTGCTGGGCATTTTCCTTGGGGGACTGGGCGTCCATAACTTTTATCTCGGCAACACCGGCAAGGCCGTCGTGCAGCTGCTGCTGACGCTGGTCGGCTGGATTGTGGTCGTCGGCCCAATGATTTCGGGTATCTGGGGACTGGTCGAGGGCATTATGATTCTCGCCAGTCATCCGGGCAATTCGTGGCATCGGGACTCCGACGGATACGAGCTGCAGGACTGATGCGGCTGGAAGCCGGTCAGCAGGCTCCGGATTTCAGCCTGTCAAGCGATCGTGGCGATATCGTCAGCCTCGCCGGTCTGCGGGGACGTCGCGTCATCCTGTATTTCTTCCCCGCGGCCATGACGCCGGGGTGCACGAAAGAGGCATGTGATTTTCGAGACAACCTCAATCGTCTGACCGCATTGAACTATGCCGTGCTTGGCGTTTCGAAGGATGCCCCGGACAAACTCGCCCGGTTCCGCGAACGGGACGGACTGACGTTCCCGTTGCTGAGCGACGCGGATCTGACCGTACACCAGGCGTATGGCGCCTATGGCGTCAGGAAACTGTACGGCAGGGAGGTGCTGGGAACCATCCGCTCGACCTTCGTGATCGACGAGAACGGCATGCTGCTGCTGGCCCGCTACAATGTGCGCGCCACCGGCCATGTGGATTCACTGATGAAGCAGCTCGCCAAATTAGGCTAACTGGTTTTTCCGTTTTTTTTAGGGAACAAAGAAGGTGCGATCAACTATGACGACAGTGGAAACGACTCCGCAGAGCGAATCCGGGAACGGCGTCATGCTGGTGATTCACGCGGGGGCGGGCGGCCGCCGAGCCGATGCGAGCCCGGAACGCACGGCCCGTGTCGAAAACGATCTCGCCCGTGCGCTTGACGCCGGCTATGCGGTGCTGGATCGCGGCGGATCCGCGGAGGACGCCGTGGTGGCGGCCATCCATGTGATGGAGGACGCGGTGGAGTTCAACGCCGGGCATGGCGCCGCCCTCACCAGCGAGGGCAAGGTGTCGATGGATGCCTGCCTGATGACTGGCGACGGCGAAGTCGGGTCGGCCGCCGGGCTGACGACCGCCAGCCATCCGATTGACGTGGCGCGCGCGGTCAAGGAACGCACCAAACACGTGATGTTCGCGCTGCCCGGAGAGGATTTGCTTCGACAGTGGCATATCGGCGTCGAATGTCCCGAGGCCTTCGTCACCGAGGATCGGCGCGCATCATTGGAGCGTGCGCAGCGGGAAGGCGACGTCTGGGAGAAGCACGGAACCATCGGCGCCGTGGCCCGAGACGCCGGCGGTCATCTTGCCGCGGCAACCTCCACGGGCGGCATCACCAATCAGATGCCCGGACGCGTGGGGGACACGCCGCTGCCCGGCTGCGGCAACTACGCCGCCGATGGCGTGGCCGCGGTGTCCGGCACCGGGGTGGGCGAGGCGTTCGTCCGCACGGTGGCCGCCCATCAGCTGGCGGATCGCATGCGTTTCGCCGGACAGACCGCTTCCGCGGCCTCACAGGCGGTGCTGGATGATATCGCCGCGCATCGGGGCGACGGTGGCGTGATCGTGGTGCCGGCGAATGGCGCCGGCGTGGTGGCGTATAACAGCGAGATGATGAATTACGGCTACGCCACGCCGTCGGGGCGACGTGTTCACGGCTGACGGTTGCCATGCGGCTTGTGTCTCAGCTGCGATGCGCGTGCGCGCCTGACAGCTTGGCGGCGACGTCGGCGCGGCATCGAGCCATCACCCGCAGGGTTTTCGGCAGCATGACGGTCATGCCGATGAGCCCCGCAGCCCAAATCGGGTATTGGATCAACACCGCCACACGCATGGCATGATCGGTGTACAGGCTGGGGGCCGTGGCGCCCTGCGCGTCGAGCAGGAGCCCGACACCGAGGAACACGATCGCCGACGAGACGAAACCGCCCGTGTTGGCGAATCCGGTGGCCGAGCCGAGATTGGCGGTGTCATTGGTGTCCCGCACGTAGTCCATGGCGATATTCGACGCCGGGCCGCCGCTTGACATCGCCAGCAGGAGCAAAGCCATGAACCAGATGGGGTGCGGGCCGGGCGTGAGCAGCAGAATTGTCCACAGCACTATCTGCGATCCGATCGAGACGTACACCACCGCGGCGCGGCCATGCACCGGATGCAAGCCGGCGAGTCTGCCCATAATCAGCGCCCAGGCCGCATTGATGACCATGCCGGTCACCAGATACGCGCTGGCAGTGGATTGGCCCCATCCCTCGACGGCCAGCAGAAAGGGGATGCCCCATAGCTGATTCATCATATTGATGGAGAACCATGTGGCGGAGTGCACCCAGAAGCCGCAGATGGTGCCGGGGGATTTCAGCGACGTCCTGAGGCCGTGCAGCGCCGTCTTCAAACCTCCGGCCGGGCGTTCGTGACGGTGGCCGGTCTGACGCGGGTCGTCGCGAACAGTGGCGAGCACGGCCGCCGCCATCAGCAGTCCAACTCCCGCGATGGACAGGAAGGCGACCTGCCAGCTCGTCCAGCGCATCAGCCAGACGAAGGGGTAGATGGAGATGATCTGGCCGATGCCGCCGAGCATCGAGGTCATCTGCGTCAGCAGCGGGGCCTGCCGCATGGGGAACCAGGCGGAAACCAGCCGAACCACCGAGATGAACACAAGCGCGTCGCCGAGCCCGACAATGCCGCGCCCCACCACGGCCAGCGCGGTGACGGGCGCGAGCGCCATGAAGGTCTGGCCGACCGCCATGAAGACGCCGCCGGAGGCGATGAGGGCGCGTGCGCCGAAACGGTCGAGGAGCACGCCGGCCGGCACCTGCATGAGCGCGTAGACGAAGAGCTGCAGATAGAGGAATCCCGACAAGGCGGTGCTGGTAGTGCCGAAATGTTCGGCGGCGACGATTCCCGTGGCCGACAATGACGAGCGGCAGGTCACCGCGAAGATATAGCCAAGCAGCCCCATGCCCCATACCGCGTAGGCCCGCGGGCCGCCGGACGGTGCTCGGCCTGCGGAGCCTGTGCTCAGGCCGTCGTTGGTCTGGTTGCTGATCTCATTCATGCGCCTATCGTAACGCGAGGCCCGTAGCGAGGCCCGGCGGCATTCCTTCGAGCCTTCCCTCCGGAGCGGTTCGCCGTCCGACGTTGTTTCACGGCCGGGGCATCGTCCATACCGTGCTCCTAGAGTGGGGAATCATGTCATGTACCACGATTCTGATTGGTAAGGCCGCCAGCTATGACGGTTCGACCATTGTCGCCCGTAATGATGATTCCGGGCATGGTAAGTTCGACCCCAAGCGGTTTGTGGCGGTTCGTCCCGAGGACCAGCCTCGTCATTATGTGTCCGAGATCAGTCATGCGGCCAAGGATCTGCCTGACGACCCGTGCTTGTACTCGATTGTCCCGAACGCCCTGCCCGGGCGCGGCATTCTGGCCGAGGCGGGCGCGTCGGTGCGCAATGTGGCGATGAGCGCCACCGAAACCATTGCGGTCAACGAGCGTGTGCTGGCCGCTGATCCGATGGTGAAGCTGATACCGGCCGTCGGCGAGCCTGGTGACGAGGATTATCAGGCGGAGGTCCCCGGCGGCATCGGCGAGGAAGATCTCATCACCTTGGTGCTGCCGTATGTGCACACCGCGCGCGAAGGCGTCGAGCGACTTGGCGCACTGCTGGAACGCTACGGCACCTATGAGGCCAATGGCATTGCAATCAGCGACGTGGATGACATCTGGTACGTCGAGACGATCGGCGGCCATCATTGGATCGCCCGTCGTGTGCCCGACGACTGCTACGCCGCCATTCCGAACCAGCTTGGCCTGGACCAGTTCGATCTTGAGGACGCGCTGGGCGAACAGCGGGAGTATATGTGCAGCGCCGACCTGCGTGAGTTCATCGATGCCAACCACTTGGACGTGTCGATGGATCCCGATACCCGTCATCTCAATCCGCGCGCGCTCTTCGGCACCCGCACCGACAAGGACCATGTGTACAACACGCCGCGCGCCTGGTACATGCAACGGTATCTTAACCCCAGTGAGGATTGGGATTCGCCGTCTGCGGCCTACACGCCCATTTCCGACGACATTCCGTGGTGCCGCAGGCCGGAGAACAAGGTCACCATCGAGGACATCGACTTTCTGATGAGCTCGCATTACGAGGGCACCGATTACGATCCGTACGGCACGCGCGGCACGGAGGAGACCCGCAGACGGTATCGCCCGATTGGCATCAACCGCAATGGTCAGCTGGTGGCGCTGCAGATCCGACCTTATGAGCATGAGGAGAACCGTTCGGTGATGTGGATTTCGTACGGTTCGAATCCCTTTACCTCGCTCGCGCCGTTTTACGCCAACGTGACGAACACCCCAGCGTATCTCAGCAACACCACCGCCGAGGTTTCCACCGACTCGTTCTATTGGACGAATCGCATCATCGCAGCGATCGCGGATCCGCATTATCGGGCCAACAGCAACGATCTTGAACAGTATCGAGAAGACGTGCTGAGCTTCGGCCACAAGTTGGTGGCAACCACGGATGCCACGGTGGACGCCGCTTTGGCCGACGCGTCGGTGAGCAATGTGGCGCGCAGCGAGAAACGCAGCGTGGTCAGCGCCGACTTGGAACGGGCCAATCAGGAGATGGCCGACTATCTCAAGACGCGCACCTCCAAGTTGCTGGACCAGGTGCTGTATACGTCCAGCAATCTCATGATCAACGCGTTCCATATGTCGGACTGAGCGG